>DRKO01000479.1 GCA_011051745.1 Chloroflexota bacterium
CGTATGCCGTCATTGATCTCGATGCTATCGCCCACAATGTGCGGGCCCTCGCCGCGCACGCCAGCCCGGTATCCGAGTTCTTCGCGGTAGTCAAGTCGAACGCCTATGGACACGGAGCACGGCAGGTGGCCGAAGTCGCCCTGCAGAACGGGGCAACACGCCTGGCAGTCGGGCGCGTTGACGAGGCGATCCAGCTCCGGGATGCGGGGATAGAGGCCCCGATCCTGATCATGTGCTACACCGTCCCCGCCGAAGCAGAACTGATCGCCGAGCACCGGCTAATGGCGACGATCAGCTCCATCGAGAGCGCTGAAGCGCTCTCCGGCAGGGCAACCGCGCTGGGCACAACCGTTCGGGTGCATGTCAAGGTTGATACCGGCATGGGGCGATACGGTGTGCTGCCGGATGAAGTCCTCCCCTTCCTCAACAGCGTGGCGGCCCTGCCAGCCCTGGAGATAGAGGGCATCTTCACGCACTTTGCCACCGCCGACGAGCGGGACAAGAGCTACACCTATCGGCAATTCAACCTGTTTAAAGAGGTTCTTCAGGCCGTGCGAGAAGCCGGATACACCATCCCCCTGCGCCACGCCGCCAACAGTGCAGCGACGCTCGACCTGCCCGAAACGCATCTCGACGCCATAAGGCCCGGCATCGCCATCTATGGCATGTACCCCTCATCAGAGGTCTCACACAGCCTCGAACTCCGGCCCGCCCTGACGCTCAGGAGCCACGTCGCCCGCGTGCGTACATTGCCCCCCGGCTACAGCATCAGCTATGGGCGCACCTATACCACCCATCGCCCGACACCGGTCGCGCTGATCCCGGTCGGGTATGGCGACGGTTATCACCGCGCCCTTTCCAACAAAGGCTACGTGTTGATCCGGGGACGGCGCGCGCCGATCGTCGGGCGCGTCTGCATGGATCAGTTTGTGGTGGACATCAGCGGCATTGAGGGAGTACGCGAAAACGACGACGTGGTTCTGCTCGGCGGGCAGGGGGAGGAGCGCATCACGGCTGAGGAGATCGCCGCTCTGGCGGGGACGATCAACTACGAGGTAACAACCAGCTTGCTACAGCGCATCCCGCGCGTCTTCCTGCGTGATGGAGAAGTAGTGGACGTGCTCCGCCTGACAACCTGTTGCTGAGAAGCGGCAGGGGATACGCCGGGTTCGGACTATCTACTTATTGACAAAGCGATATCCAACCCCGCGTGAGGTCAGGATATACTCCGGATGTGCCGGGTCCCTCTCGATCTTTTTGCGCAGATAGTGAATATAGAGCTTCAGACTGTCTATTGCGTCTGCGTACTCCGGCCCCCACGCCTCGGTGACCAGCTCATGACGGGTGACGACCCGCCCGGCGTTCCGCACCAGAACGCTTAGCAGGCTGAACTCTTTGGGCGTCAGATGGCGGGGCTCCCCCTCAACAATCACCTCCCGGTTGAGGAAGTTCACGCGGAAGCGCCCACCATCAAAGATCGCTTCCTCTGAAAAGGTGTTCTTGGGAACTCGCCTCAGATGGGCGCGGATGCGGGCCACCAGTTCATCGTTATCATGCGGCTTGATGATGTAGTCATCCGCCCCCATCTCAAGCCCTTTGACCACGTCCTGAACGTCCGTTAACGCTGTCAGGAAAATGATAGGCATATCGGAAAGCTCCCGCAGACGGCGGCAGACCTCCCAGCCATCCATATCGGGCATCATAATGTCAAGCAGGACAAGATCAGGATGGGTGTGGTAGGCTTTTCGCAGACCGTCCTCCGCGCGGTACGCTTTGATGACCTCAAACCCCTTATGCTCCAGCAAGATAGAGAGAAGGTCAACGGTCGTCTGCTCATCGTCAATGATGAGGATTTTCTCGCCCATGTTTAACCTGCCAGCGGTTCGTTTTAACCAATCACAAATTATTTTCCGACACTATACACTGTGAGTAAAGGCCGCGCAAGTGCCCGCAGCGTTTCAGACAGGGGCTATCATGCGCTCCGATAGACGCTGGCCCTCTACCTGATGCTCCTGACTTCGGCCAGCTTCATGTGGCGCAAATGGCTGGGACAGAAGAGGTGGCGGCTGCTCCATTACCTGACGTTTCCGGCTTACGCGCTGGTCACGCTGCACGGGCTGATGGCCGCCCGGAAGAAGCGGAGGTAACGGCAGAGGGCGGCAGGCGGGAATTTGCGAAAATGTCTCTCACTCCCCGGATCTAAAGTTGACAGGCTGCCGAATGTATCCCACAATGGCAGCAGATCAAGAACCGGGCAGTCGCGGACGCTCCGATAGACTCACGCCATCCCCACATCCGCCGCGATTGCCCGAAGTACAGTTATCGGAGCCCTCTCCACGCCCGCAACACATGACTGTACTTAAGGGAGTGATGCGATGCGAAAACTGGTTGGGCGACTGATCGGCTTTCTGGTATTCCTCTGTCTGTTCCTTATCGTCGCGCTGGCCGTGCTGGCGATCAGCACCGGTCTGGTGGACGTCCGGGCGATGTTCCCCGGCCTCCCGGAGCCGCCGGAGATTGATACGGGTCAGTTCCCCCTGCCAGAGACCGGGATACCCGGCGTAGAACTTCCCGAACAGCTCCAGCCGGGGGAAACCGTCCTCCTGCGGGAACAGGTCAAGCGCCGTCCACTGCTGGCCCGCATTCCGGCCCCCCAGCAGCTTGCCACCGATCCGAGGATCATCGGGACGAACATCTTCCTTGCCCTCCTGCTGGCGCTGGGCTTCGGAACAACCTCGACGGTGCTGGGCAACATGCTTCGCGAGGAGGAGCCGCGCATTCAGGAATGGCTCCGGGCGCTGGGGATCAGTAAGATTGTGACGTGGATCGGGAAGGCCTTTCGCTGGGGAACGCATCGGGCCGTGCGGCGCGGTTGCCTGACCCTTCCCTTCGTGGCTCTGATCCTTGCGCTGTACGGCATCATCTTCGCCTTTCTGGAGGAGGGAACGTCTATTTTCAGCCGGGAAGGCGTTTTTCTGGCGGTGACGATGGCCTTCAGCGTGGGGCTGGTCAGCTTCGGCGGGGACATTGCGCGGCGCATTCTGGGCCGCCTGTGGCACACCAGGTCACGCTTCAACCTCTACCCCGTGAATCTACTGGTCGCCATTGGGACGGTTGCGCTCTCCCGCCTGCTGCGCCTCTCGCCGGGGATCGTCTTCGGAACTCCGGGCGGGGCCGATATGGACCTGCCCGGTGACAGCCGCCGGGCGCGTCGGGAGGTCATCCTCTCGTTCACCACGCTGGGCATTGTGATGCTGTTCGGCGGGCTCGGCTGGGCTGCCAGCGGGGCAGTTCTCTCTCTGCTCGACGCTCCCTTTGACGAGCGCGTCGTGAGCGTCGTCGCGGGCCTCCTCACGGTTGCACAGAACACCGGGCTTGCCGTTTTCCTCGTCGCTCTGGAAACAGCCTTTTTCGAGATGATCCCGCTGGCCTATACGGACGGGCAGACGATCTTCAAATGGAACAAGATCGCCTGGGCAGGCCTGTTCGTCCCGATCGCTTTCCTGTTTAACCACGCTCTGGTGAACCCCCGGAGCGGCTTTCTCGACTCATTTATGGAGGCGAATGTACGCTTTCTGTGGTTCGTCCTGCTGACTCTGATCGGCATTACAGCCGCGCTGTGGTTCTACTTCAACGTGCTGGACGACATACTCAAGGAATGGTTCGGGCTCCGGGGTTCCCCGGCCTCCGCTCCGGCGGGGGAGGGTTATCCGCCCGCCCCCACCACCGAATGGGACAGGCGAAGTGAGGAGGACACCTGGCGGGGCAGGGATCAGTAGCCCGCATACCGGGTGGCATAACCTCTCTGGCTTAAATATGAAATTAGCATACAATTAGGGTTAACCGAACAGGAATGGAGAGACGTGGCCGGGGAGCAGAGCGCCCCCTGCCACCGGGCAAATGGAGAAGTGCTACCGGATGGCAAACTCATCCCTTCCCCGCAGACAGGACATCACCGCCGGGCTGGCTGGTGCACGGCAGACACTGACTCTGATGAAGAGCCAGCTAAAGGCCGGGATGGTCGAGCAGGAAAAAGAGTACTGGCTGGCCCGGCTGGACAACCTCAGCCGCCTTCTGGAGACCATCAGCGAGGAGCGGATGGCCGACGATCAGCAGCGCCGCCTGGCGGCCCTTTACGAGGTCAGTAAGGTGATCGGCTCATCTCTGGACCTCAACGAGGTGCTGAACCAGGTCATGGACTCGATCATCGAACTGACCGGCGCCGAGCGCGGGTTCCTGATGTTGTTCGACGAGTCAGGCGAGCTTGAGGTCAAGGCGGCCCGCAACCTCGCCCACGAGACGCTCGACGAGGCCGATTTCGCGTTCAGCCGCAGCGTGATACGCACCGTCGCGGAGACCGGCCAGCAGGTCGTGACGACCAACGCAACCGAAGACCCCCGCTTCTCCGGACAGGAGAGCGTGGTTGCCCATCAATTGCGCTCGATTCAATGCGTCCCCCTGCGGGCACGCGGAAAGATCATCGGCGTGATCTATGTGGACAACCGCATCCGGAGCGGCGTCTTTGATGAAGCCGATCTGGAGATGCTCTCGGCCTTCAGCGCTCAGGCTGCCGTTGCCATTGAGAACGCACGCCTGTTCACGATGACCGATGAAGCGCTTGCCCGGCGGGTCGAAGAACTCTCCATGATGCAGGAGATCGACCGCCAGCTTAACGAAACACTCGACTTCGAGAAGGTGATGGACCTCACGCTGCAATGGGCGATGCGCGTCACAAAAGCCGACAACGGAGCCATCGGGCTGATTGATCTGGAGGCGGGCGAAACGCATCTCGTGGCCCGTCAGGGCAAAACCCCCGCCACCGTAACCGCTCTGCTGGCAGGCAAGGAACTGGCGGAAGGCGACGGCAGCCTGACCGTCCCGATCCAGCGGGAAGGGCGCGTGATCGGCGTGATCGCGCTGAATCGAGCGGACGGGAAGCCTTTCGAGCCGGACGACCGCGCCTTCGTCCTGCGTCTGGCCGATCATGCGGCGATCGCCATTGAGAACGCCAGTCTCTACGAGGCGGTCAAGCGTGCCAACGACGCCAAAAGCGAGTTC
>DRKO01000480.1 GCA_011051745.1 Chloroflexota bacterium
CGGCAGGCGGTGGAGCCGCTGATCGGGGTGCTGGGCGATGCAGAGTGGGGGGTGCGCGCGGCGGCGGCGCGGGCGCTGGGGGAGATCGGCGGCCCGGAGGCGGTGGAGCCGCTGATCGGGGCGCTGGGCGATGAGAATGACGAGGTGCGCATGATGGCGGCGCGGGCGCTGGGGGAGGTCGGCGACCCGGAGGCGGTGGCAGCGCTGATCGAGGCGCTGGGTGATGAGAGCGAGCGGGTGCGTGTGGTGGCGGCGCGGGCGCTGGGGCGGATCGGCGAGCCAGCGGTGGGGCCGCTGATCGGGGCGCTGGGCGATGCGGACTGGCGTGAGCGTGCAAAGGCGGCCCGGATGCTGGGGGAGATCGGCGACCGGCGGGCAGTGGAGCCGCTGATCGGGGCGCTGGGCGATGAGAACTGGTGGGTGCGCGCGGCGGCCGCGCAGGCGCTGGGGAAGATCGGGACGCCGGAGGCGCTGGCGGCGCTGAGGGAATGGCGACAGAGGGAATGAGACGGAAGGCGGAAGGGGAGAAGGAAACGGCGAAGAGAGCCTGTGGCAGGGGGACGCTGTATTGTTAACCGCTTCACGGAAGTAAGAAGAGGGACGGGACGACGGTCTGTAAAGCGAACGGGCCGACCGGAAGTGTGTTAGCTGGTTCCGGTCGGCCCGTCTTAGAGAAACCTGTTTCTATTATAGGAGTGTGTTATGGCACAGGCAACAGTCGCTACTCGTCCGTCGTTCTCGGTCAGGTTGTTGATCGGGGGGCTCGTCGCCAGCATGGTGATGGGCATGTGGGAAATGATTCTGGAAGCGGTGATCCCCGGAGGGAGCGGGTTCTGGTCACCGGTTATCTACATCGCCGCCACCGTGCTGCGCGGCCTTCAGAGCGCGGGATCGCCGGTTTCCTTCCACCTGCCGGGGGTCGTTCTGGGCCTGATGGGCCACATGATGAACTCGGCCATCCTGGGCCTGATCTTCGCCCTGCTGATCGCGCCGCGCCTCCGCTCGCCGGGCGGGCAGATCATCGGCGGGATGGTCTTCGGCGTTATGATCTTCGCGGTGATGTGGTTCGGCGTGCTGCCGCTGATCGATCCGGTGATGCTCAACCTTAACTTCGTCGTCTTCCTGCTGGGGCACGCCATGTGGGGCGTGGCGCTGGGGCTGGTGAATTATCTGGTTGCGGGCAGCGCCTGAGACTGCTTTTCCCGTTTCTTCTCTCCTCAGGTACGGAGCCGGAGCCTGTCGCTTCGGCTCCGTGCGTTTCGCGGTCAGAGCATCTGCTCTTTGAGCGTCCTGATCCGGTAGTCCAGCTCGGTGAGCATGCGCACCAGAATCAACTCCTGAACGTGCAGGTGCTCCCGCTCTTCGGCCAGCCGGTTGTAGCGGGCGATGCTCTCTTTGAAGGCCTCGTTCCACTCGCGGTATATCTGCTGGCGTTCTGCCTCGCTCAGGTCGGCGGACTCCAGGCGGGCGATGAAGCGCTGGTTGATCTCGTCCTGCCGGGCGGCGTGCGCTTCCATAGACCTCTGGACGGACTTCACCGCCGTCTGGACGGTCTCCAGATCGGCCAGTGTGCGGTTGCGTCTGACTTCAAGCTCGGCCAGATGTTGCGCCTGATCCCCGCTGCTCATGTCCTGTTGCCTCCGCCTGTGTGGTGAATCCCTGCCGGGGGATTGTAACCTGAGAGCGGGCGGTGTGCTACGGGTGGCGGGGCCGGGCGACCGGTTGCCCTTCACAGGCTGCTGTGAGGATGGTATAATGCCGGTAGCGCCGGGGCGGTGGCGAAATGGCAGACGCGGCGGACTTAAAATCCGCTTCCCGCGAGGGAGTGTGGGTTCGAATCCCACCCGCCCTACTTCTGGCAGAATGATCATAGCCCATCGGAAAAATGGCCGGGCAGGCCATTTTTTGTTTGACGGCGGCAGGCCCCGGCTGGGAGCGGCGCAGGCGCAGTAACAGGGCGAGGGGCATCTGTGTCCCCGGACAGATGCCCCTGAGGAAAAGGAGGTCTGATAAGCCGTGTTACGGGGCGACTCCTTCCTGTGCTCCTGCCTCTGCGGGGAACAGCTCCCGTCCCCAGGGGAGCATCAGGACGGCGATCAGGATCAGGCTGAGGATCGGGGCAGGGAAGAACATCGAGAAGTGCCCGAAGGTAAGCGTCGTCGCGGCGCCCAGCGGCAGCCCGGCGACCGCTTCCAGCAGCCCGGCGGATAGCCCTACCACGCGCACCCATTCAGCCGGTTTCACGATCAGCCAGATGGTAAACACCCCCCAGCCGATTGAGGCGATCCAGTTGAGCCGTTGCACGGCGACGTACAGCGGCGTGCCGATAACCATGATCCGGTCGGTGCTTGCCACGCCGTTCATGAAGGAGAGGACGAAGGCGATGCCGGAAAACAGGCTGAAGACAAGCACCTTCCAGCTTACCCGCCCGACGAACAGCAACAGAAGCACGTAGATAACCAGGCTGGGGGCGAATATGATCCCGAAGACGGGGGGCAGGCCGCGGCTGGCCGCCGGAATCATCGGGAAGAAGCTGCCCTGCAGGGCCAGCACGTTCGCCGTGACCGCCACCGGCCACGCCCAGCGGGCCTTGCTCAGAAATCCGTAGGCGGCGACCGCCCACAGCACCCCGGCGATGATGCCGAAGTCGCTCAGGGCGGGGATGATAAACTTGACGATCGTTTCCTCGTCCGGGCGACCGGCGGCGATCTCGGCGGCCATCATCGGCTCGTACCACCGGGTGAAGATGAGGAACGAGCCGACGATGCCCAGCAGAGCGCCGATCAGGGCGAGGACAAAGCCGAGCTTGTAGTTCTGCTTCATATCTGCTCCTTTGAGGTTACCCTGCCTGCGGTTGAGTCCGGGGAGGGGCGGGAGGCTGAGCCTGTGGCTGGTCGGCCCCGGAACCTTCCCCCGCGATCAGCCGCTCTTTGAAGGGCGGGATCATCAGAAGGATGATCAACCCG
>DRKO01000481.1 GCA_011051745.1 Chloroflexota bacterium
GAGGATCAACAGGCGGCGCGTTTCCTCGAAGCCCAGCCAGGTAAACAGGCTGTGGGCGGGGGTGTTCCCTTCGATCACCTCCAGATAGACGGTCTTTATCCCCCGCAGGGCGGCCTGTTCGATGCAGTATTCCATCATCGCACGGCCCAGCCCGCGCCGCCGGGCGGTGGGCAACACGCCCATCCGGGTGATCCAGCCCCAGTCTCCCCGCACTCCCAGCATACACAGCCCGCCGATCTCCCCGTCCACCAGCGCGGTAACAGAGCCCTCCAGATCGACATCGTAAACCTCGATATATTCCTGAAGCCGTCTGGCCGTCATCGGCATGGGGACCAGATAGTCCACCCGTGTCTGGTTGTAGGCGTCTGTAAGCTCCTCAATCGTAAACTGACTGGCAGGGACGAGGTCCACAGCGAGACTCCCGACAGGGTTAGGGGGACGGAATGTCCAGATAGTTGGCGATCAGGCGAGGAAACTCGCGCGTATCAATGGGCTTGCCGATGTACCCCTCGCAGCCGTAGGCGTCCACCATCTCGCGGGCAGCCTCGGAAGGCCAGGCCGTGACCACGATCAGGGGGATGCTGGCGAGGGTCTCATCCTGCTTGAGGTAGGCGGCGACGGTCTGCCCGTCCACGTCGGGCAGCCCCAGATCGAGCAGGATCAGGTCGGGCTCCTCTTCGGTTGCTATCTCGATGCCCTCTTCACCGGTGGCGGCGTGCAGGATGGAAAAGCCTTCTCTTTCGAGGACGCGACGCATCAGGCGGGCGTTCTTCGGGTTGTCTTCGATCAGCAGGACTGTCCGGCGTTTGCCTGGCATCTCGCGGGGTGACATAGTGATGCTCCTCCTGGTGTACAGTTGTGGGCGGGTGGGTTATGTTGCCAGGATGGGAAAAGTATAACCTGAAGCCCGGCTAAGCCCCTGCCACTGATTTCCCGGAGCGGGAAAGCTCACTCGACTGTGGGGGGATGGCGGTCGTTTCCCTGTCCGGCTGTGCGGAGGCGCGGGGGCGGAGGGGCGGCGGTCGCGTTGCTGCCCGGCTTGCTCTTCCCCTTTCCATTCGGCGAGAGGAAGCGGTGGAGGGCCTCGCGCAACTGCTCACGCATGATCGGCTTGCCCAGATACCCATCGCATCCTGCTTCCAGGTAGCGTTCTCTGTCGCCGACCATCACATTTGCCGTCAGGGCGATCACGGGGATGTGCTGGAGATCAGGGTTGGCCTTGATGCGGCGCGTCACTTCCTCGCCGTCAATATCGGGCAGGTTGATGTCCATCAGGATCAGGTCGGGACGCCATTCGGCGGCCAGCTTGAGGGCCGTCTTCCCGTCGGGGGCCTGGATTATTTCGTACCCCTCCGGCTCCCTCATCAACATGCGCGTTACCAGCCTGAAGTTCTGGAAGTTGTCCTCAACGTATAGAATCTTTACCATCGTCTTCTCTCCAGCGCGTCTTCGTCCTGCAACTCATGCCTCTGTCGGGTTACTCTGATCGTGCTTCTCTTCCTGCTCCGTCTCCTCGCCGCCGTCGGCTGCCGCGAGGAACGCTTCGATCTGGTCGGGGAAGGTGCGGGTGTTGATCGGCTTGGTGATGTAGCCATCGCAGCCGTAGGTCAGGGCGCGGCGCTCGACGATCGGGTCATCGTTGGCCGTCACGGCTATGATCGGGATGTCGCCGGGGATGCGGTTGATCAGGGCCGCGATGGTGTGCCCCCCGATGTCGGGCAGGCCCAGGTCGAGCAGGACCAGATCGACCTTCTCCCGGCTGACGATGTTCAGGCCGGTCAATCCCTCGCCGGCATGGATCACCTCATGCCCCCGGCGCTTCATGATTCGCGTTACGATGTTGGCGCTGTTTGGGTCGTCTTCTATCAGTAAGATTCGAGCCATTAGTTATTCCCCTGCTCCGCTCGTACCTGTTAAATTCCATCAAAACCACCTGCCGGAGCGCGTCGTTTTTCTCAGGAGATCACGTCGTTGATCTGCTCCCGGAGAGCCGAACGATCAAGGTCGCCTTTGATCCAGGTGGATTTTGCCTGCTTCTCCAGCTGTGCCCGTTCGGTGTCGCTCAGTTCTTTGGCCGTCAGGACGATCACCGGTATATCGCGTGTCTCCGGGTCCACGCGGAGATGTTCCAGAATGTCGAAGCCGCTCATGTCGGGCAGCACCAGATCGAGGATGATCAGATCGGGTGGTTGCTGCCTGAGCAATAGAAGGGCCTGCTCCCCTGAATGGGCTTCGACCACGTGCAGGTTCTTCTGCTTCTCAAGCGTCCGGCGCAGCAGGCGGCCATCCAGCGGGTTGTCCTCCACGACGAGGATGGTCTTCTCTCCCGTCTGTTTGCCGGAGGCGTCTCTGTTCTCGTCGGAGGCGGAGAGGCTTTCCTTCCGGTCGCCCAGCGTGGTGACGACGTGCTCCACGAGTTGATGGGTATCATAGCTCCCTTTAGTCCAGACGGAAAGCGCCTGCCCCTCCAGCCGTCGGCGTTCCTGCTCGGAGAGGTTCTTGGCCGAGACGATGATAACCGGAATCCGGGCGGTGCTTCGATCTTTCTTGAGCGTTTCCAGCACGTCGAAGCCGTCCTTTCCCGGCATGAGCAGATCGAGGATCACGAGGTCGGGCCGCCGCTCCCGCACCAGCTCGATCCCCTCTTCCGCGTTGTTGGCTTCGAAGACGCGGTAGGACCTGTGGCGCTGGAGCAGGCGGCGGATCAGGCGACTGTCGCGCGGGTTATCGTCTATCACAACCACCGAGGTGATCTTCTCGTCCAGATGTTCCAGCGCGGCGTTGAGGCCCTCTTCCGGCATCCCCCAGCGCTCGGCCAGCTTGCTGTTGATCTCGATGTCTATGATGTGGTGGCGGTCGCCGATGATGAACTTCTCAACGGGCAGCGTGTGGCCGGAGGCGTTCACGACGACCGTCTCATCCGGCTTGATGACCCCCTCCTGAAGCAGCTTCTCCAGACCGGCAAAGGCGACCGCCGTCGCCGGTTCGACGGAGAATCCCTCCGTCCGCGCCAGCCTGCGCAGCGCCCGGAACGCCTCTTCGTCTGAAACGTCGGTCATCGTCCCGCCGTTGCCTGTGGCGGCGCGGTAGAGCAGCGTATAGCCGAAGCCGGGGTCGCCCGTCGCCAGAATGGTGATGGCGGTATGGGGAGTAACGGGATCGGCCTTCTCCTTACCGGCCCTGAAGGCCCGCACCATCGGGTTACACCCCTCCGACTGGATGATCGCCAGACGGGGCAGCCGGTCAATCAGGCCCATGCGCTTGAGTTCCGTGAAGCCCTTCCATACCCCGATTGGCCCGATCCCCCCGCTGACAGCCTGAACGTACCAGTCGGGGGCTTTCCAGTTGAGCTGTTCGGCGATCTCAAAGGCAATGGTCTTCATCGCCTCCTTGCCGGGGACGCCCTTCGCGCCCCGATCAAGGGGCAGGTTGTGCCGTCTGGCGAAGCTGGCCGCGACCTCCTTCGTCTGGTCGTATGTGCCGGTGACTTTGATCACCTCCGCGCCGTAGAGCGCGGTTTCGCGCATCTTCTCCACCGGGACCTGGCTGGTCACGAAAACCCACAGCTTGATGCCCGCCCGCGCACAGTAAGCGGCGTAGGCGGCGGCAGCGTTCCCGGTCGAGGCCAGCACGCACGCTTCCGCGCCGGTCGCCCTGAGGGCCGAGACGGCCAGCGCCGCCTGTCGGTCTTTGAAGGAGCTGGTCGGCGACTGGCGTTCGTCCTTGATGTAGAGATGCTTGTGGCCCAGTTCTCGCCCCAGCCCTTCGGCGTGCAGCAGGGGCGACCATCCCTCCCGCATCGTTACCGCGTGATCCGGGGAGAGGGGAAGCAGTTCTTCATAGCGCCACAGCGTCGCTCTGCGATTCCGGAGCACTTTCGGCCAGCGCCTGGCGACGGCCTCGTAGTCGTAGCGAGCATCGAGCCAGACGGCCCCGCATTTCTCGCACGCCGTCCGCGTGAGAGAAGGGGACATCTCATGGCCGCATTCCAGACAGACGACCTGTTTAAACGTGGGAGGGAGCTTCAATGCAGACATGATCCTCCTGCTGGCTCCGGCCTCTCCGGAGGCCCGCTCGCCGTCCGGAGAGGCCGGTCTGTGTCACTCAAGGCTCAGTCTCCCGGTGTCTCGGTCGTCTGGCTCTCCTGACGACCGGTTGCCCGCGCCCCGTTGCCGGAGATTTCACGTCCCCGCCCGTCGGAGCGCTGATCAACAGCCGCGACGAGGGGCAGCTTGACGGTAAAGGTGCTTCCCTGCCCCGGCTCACTTTCGAGCTGGAGATCGCCGCCGTGCATGTACACAAGCTGGCGGGTGATCGTCAGGCCGAGGCCCGTACCGCCTTCCCGGCGCGTTGCCGAGCCGTCCATCTGGCGGAACTGGTCGAAGATGACCTCGTGGTATTCCTTGGGAATGCCGATGCCGGTATCTTCGACGGAGATATACATCCAGCCGTCATCAGCCTGAGCGGTGAGCTTGACGTACCCTTCGTCGGTGAATTTGATCGCGTTGCTGAGCAGGTTCCAGAGGATCTGCCGCAGGCGAACCGGGTCGGCTTTGACGGTGGGGAGCGTCTCCGGAATGTCAAGCTGAAGCTCGACGTCCGGTTTGTCCTTCAGCAGCACGCGGGACATATCCACCAGCGGCGGGATGAACTCGCCGAGGTCAATGTCCGTTATGCTGAGCTCCATTCGGCCCGCTTCGATCTTCGCCAGGTCGAGGATGTCGTTAATCAGAGCCAGCAGGTGGTGGCCGCTGGCGTGGATGGCCTGAAGGTCTTCCAGCGACATCTCGTCCAGCTGGTCGCCCAGGTCGTCAATCAGCAACTCGGAGTAGCCGATGATCGAGTTGAGCGGCGTCCGCAGCTCGTGGCTCATGTTGGCGAGGAACTCGCTTTTGAGCTTGTCGAGCTCTCGCAACTGCTCGGCTGTCTCCAGCTGTTCCTGATAGAGCCGGGCGTTGGAGAGGGCAACGGCAAGCTGGTTGGCGACGATCTGGAGGGTGCGGACCTCGTCTTCGTCGAAGTGGCCCACCTGGCTGCTCTGCACGTCGAGAACGCCGAGCAACTGATCGCCGAGGACGAGGGGGATCGCCACCTCGGCCCGTGTCTCCGGCAGGAGCGGGTTGGGCAGGTGGTCGGGGTCTTTCGTCACGTCGTTCACAACGACCGGCTGGCGGCTACGGGCGGCGCGGGCCACAAGGCTTCGCTCCAGCTCGACGGGGATGGAGTGGCCGCTCTCCTTCATGATGCGACCGGCCTCGCCCAGCCCCTCGGCCACGACCAGTTTCTGCTCCTCTTCGTCGAGCAGGTAGATATGAGCGTGGTAGTACTCGAAGGCTTCGCTCAGGCGGTTGACGGTCTCGCGCAGCAGTTCGTCGGGGTCGAGCAGGGTGGTAAGCTGCTGGGCCAGATCATGCGCCAGTTCCTGACGGCGGCGGATGCGTTCGCGCTCTGTCACGTCACGGGCGACGCCCAGCACGCCGATGATGTTGCCTTCCGCATCGTAGAGCGGCGTCTTCTGCGTGTCGAGGATATGCTCGCTGCCGTCCGGCCAGAGCACAACGTCGAAGGGGTTGTGGATCGTCTTCCCCTCTTCGATCACGGCCCGGTCGTCGGTGCGGAAGCCCCGGATGCCGCGCTCCGGGTCGCCCTCGATCAGATAGGCGGGC
>DRKO01000482.1 GCA_011051745.1 Chloroflexota bacterium
GCATACGTAAGCGGACGCGGCCCGGCTGTTGTGTCCACGCCGACAAAGACCATTTTTCCCGTCATCTTCACCCTGCCCCCAGAGAATCACGTCTCCCCAAGACGTTTGAACATCCTGATTGCCGCCGCCGGACGTTCGACAAACCCCAGCCGCTCAAGCTCCGGGCGGAGAGCTTCATGGTGTTCGTTGCTCCCCGTCCGGACATCCACAATGGATGCCTCATCCCCCTGCTGAGAAAGGAGCCTCATCAGGCCGTCCAGCACCGGCGGCGCGGCCCACCAGTCCGGATCACAGGCCACATACAGCGTGAAGCGAGACGACCTGCTCCGCTGGTTAAGGCAGGCGATCGGCTGCCCGCCCCCACCGCTCGACAGGAGCCAGTATTTGCCGGAGCCACAGTATGGATCATGGGCCAGGAAGCCCGCCAGCCGCTCGTCCCCACTCGCCTCGCCTGCAAGCTGTTCCCGGCGGGCGAGGCGATGGCATAGCCTCCTGCCTGCCAGCCCGCCGAGACGGCGGAGCCGAACCTCCCCTCTGGAAGAAGAGGAGGGGAGAGCCAGTCGGCCCTCATGGCGCAACACATGCCAGTGCCCCCGCCTGTACCCTTCTGCCTCGTAAAGCTCAACGCTGCCGGAGAGACCTGGATTCGCTGTCAGGCCAAGCCATTTACGGGACAGTTGCCGGGCCTGCTCTTCGGCGAAGCGCAGCAATATGCTTTCCACGCCCCGATCCTGCCACTCCGGACGCACGACGAGCGTCTCGACATACAGGATTTGCTCCCACCCACGCAGGTACAGGTAGCCAACCGCCCGCTCGCCAGCATAGGCCCCGTACCCAGAGGTCAGCCAGTGGTAATAGAGCGACAGGCCGATTCGTCGGATCAGCCCCCGAAGCGCACGAGGTGAGCTCAGTCGGCTCTGCGTCCCGGTTTCCTGTGCCGCCAGGGCGGCCATCAGAACGTCTGCCGGCCGGTAGATCTGCAAGAAGGTGAGAGGAAGGACTTTCAGCTCAGGTGTGAAGGGGTGATCGGGCGACAAGTTGCGCTTCCTCGTATGCTTATGGAATCTCCAGCGTCCAGTATATCACAGCCTCTACATCGGAGTAACTGTGAGCGGCAGCATCGCCGGTAGGCGCAATGGCATGCGCCTGCAGGCAAAAGCGAAGGGTGCCTCTGCGGGGGGTGTCCGGTGATCGCTTTGGCTATGCCGAAGTGCCCTCACGCGTTGGGGAAGGGGCTGCGGGTGGTGGCTAAACCACCTCGACGCGAATCAGGTTGGTGGAGCCGGGAAGATTGGCAGCGACGCCTGCCGTCAGTACGACCCGGTCTCCTTTCTTGATCAGCCCTGTGCCTGCGGTCAGACGAATGCACTGCTGGACGATCTGATCGGTGTTCTCAGCCCGCTCGCTGTGCAATGGGATAATCCCCCAGGAGAGCATCAACTGGCGCTGTACATGCTGATGGGGGGTCACTGCAATAATCGGCGTGGGAGGGCGATAGCTGGCGACGGCCCGCGCTGTCCTCCCGCTGGCCGTGGCGGTGATGATGGCCGCTGCCTGAAGGTCATAGGCCAGATCGCAGGTGGCATGACTGACCGCTTCGGTGATGTCGTCCGGGGCATGGGTGATATGGCGGGGTGGTTGCCACTTACCGTGGCCGGAGACCCGCTCGACCTCTTCCGCGATCCGGACCATTGTTTGTACCGCCTTGACAGGGTACTTGCCGACCGCCGTCTCTCCTGAGAGCATGGTTGCGTCGGTCCCGTCGAGGATCGCGTTGGCAACGTCGCTGGCTTCTGCTCGCGTTGGACGGGGGTTGCGAACCATCGAATCGAGCATCTGAGTCGCCGTGATCACGGGTTTGCCCCATGCGTTGGCCGTCCGGATCAACCGCTTCTGTACCAGCGGGACGCGCTCAGCCGGTATCTCGATTCCCAGATCGCCCCGCGCCACCATGATCCCATCCGCCGCCGCGATGATCTCGTCAATGTGATCAAGCGCTTCTGGCTTCTCGATCTTGGCGATGACGCGGGCACAGTAGGGTTTGTCCGGGCAGAGTGTCCTGATCAGTTCCTTCAACTGGATGACCTCATCCGCTTTCCGGACAAAAGAGAGGGCTACCCAGTCCACATCCTGATCCAGCGCGAAGGCGAGGTCGGCCTGATCTTTCTCGGTGATGGCAGGCACGGTGAGCGGGATGCCCGGCAGATTGAGCCCCTTCCGGCTCTTAACCAGCCCTCCCGTGATAACCCGGCACACCACGCCTTCCTCTCTAACCTCGGTAACGACCAGTTCTATCAGACCGTCGTCAATCAGGATGTGGGCTCCGGGCTTGGCGTCGGTTCGTAGATGCTCGTAGTGGATCGGAAGAATGGCCGTCAGCCCTTCCTCGGGGTTCTCAAGCCGTCTCCCTTCCTCCTCTCGATCCGTCAGCAGAACCAGCTCGCCTTCTCTCAGCAGGACTCCCTCTCCAGCCATCTCGCCCACCCGGAGCTTTGGCCCCTGCAGATCGGCCATAATGGCGACGGGGCTGCCGAGCGCTTCGGCAGCCGCCCGGATGCGGTGGATGTTCTCCCGGTGAAATTCATAGTCACTATGTGAGAAGTTCAACCGCGCAACGTCCATCCCGGCAGCGACGAGCTCCCTCAGCACCTCCGGTTTGCGGGATGCAGGACCGATCGTGCAGACGATCTTGGTTCGAATCATGGCTGGGTGATCTCCTGATTTGCAGATACCGGGGACATCTCCAGTATGCCGCCCTGGTTTCATCTCTTACATTAGATCGGTCGCCGGAGAAGGTCAAGCGTGGTGTGGTGGCGGTGAAATGAGTGAGGGCGCGTCCGGGCCGCTGTGGGGGGAAGCGCGTCCGGTGGAGAAAAAGCCATCCCGAACCACCTCTCGCCGGGCAGTTCAGGATGAGCCTCTTGAGTGCCCCCTAGGGGATTCGAACCCCTGTTTCGGCCTTGAGAGGGCCGCGTCCTGGGCCTCTAGACGAAGGGGGCTGGACGCGGGCGCATTGTACCATTTGCCGGGGTTGGCGTCAAGAAACGTGCTGGGGCGGGTCTAAGGCATCTGACTGCCAAGCCCGGCCAGAGATGGTGAAACAGTTCCGTGACAACCTTGTGCGACTTAGGGGAAAGCTCTGGCGGTTTTCCGAATGATAGTTTATAGTTAGTTATGAAAGGGATTTACTTGTCAGGGAAAGCAGCAGTGGCACGCATTCTGGTTGTAGATGATGAGCCCGATGTTCGGGAGCTCTTCAATATCACCCTGAAGATGGCCGGTCACGTTACCGAGACGGCCAGCGATGGGCTGGAAGCCGTGGATAAGCTGAAAGCTGAAATCCCGGACCTGGTTTTGCTGGATTTGATGATGCCACGTCTGGATGGGTTCGGCTTACTCTCCCATATTCGCAAGAATATGGCCTCTCAGCCCATCCGGGTGCTGATTGCGACGGCCAAGGTGCTTGAAGATTCCGATCACGAGCAACTGGATTCATGGCCGGTTGTGGGTGTGCTCAACAAGGGCGAGCTTGACATCGGCCAGATGGTAACGATCGTCCGTGACGCTCTGCAAAGAAACCCCAAGAATCCGGAGAAGAACGGCGACGAGAGCCGCCCCGCCAGCAGTGAGATCAAAAAGGGGGATAGCTCGTAGCTACCCCGTTTGGTCTCTCTGATTTCCCCGGCTAATAGCGGTTGATCCGGGCCCCGATCAGCGCCACCACAATCAGCATCAATGCCCCTCCGGCGTCAATTGCCGTCACGGCAAAGAGGCGCTGCCCTTCCTCGTTAACCGGCTCGTAGAGTATCCAGACAACAAACTTGACAACGATAAGGGCGATGGCCGCGATCACCGACGTTACCAGCATGTCGTCAATGATCCGCTCGTGCACCCGGCGTATCATCCACGCCCCCTGCCAGATGGTGAGAGCCCAGGCAATGGCCCAGTACGCCCAGTTGTAGATTTCACTACCCGATATTTTTAGTGTGTCCCATGGGCCAACGGCCAGCGCCCCGGCGACGGGGACGATCAGCGCAAAGGCGGTTACCACGCCAACGATGATCGCCGATGCCCGCGCAATTGCACCCCAGTCAAAGCGTGCTTCGTCCATACTACCTCCCGGATTGCTAAGTAGAATGTGCTCACTGGCTGGCTGTTCGGTCTTCCTTCAGCGCGGCACGGACAGCCTCAATGGTTAGGCTGCTCATCCTCGGCTGCCGCACGTTAAGCAGCATCAGATAAGTGCTCAGCAGAGAACGAGATGATATCTCATGGTCAAGCATCGCCATCAGAAAGCGCCATGCTGCAGCGGGGGGGTTGCCATCCAGCTTACGGCGCTTCTCTTTCAGCACAGAGTTGGGAAGGGGACGCAGGAGGTCAAGGGCCTCTTCTGTCTTGGCATGGAAGTAGTTCAGGGCGTGCTCCCACGTCGCTGTGGCTTCTTCATAGTCCTCGACAAACCAGTAATCATGTGCTACCACTGTCGCGTACATCAGATGACCGGCTGCGAGCCGACAGATAATCTCCGCAGGAGATGGCTCTCCCGGCCAGGGACGCCAGTCTGCTTTCTCCTGAGGCACGGCGTCTACAACCCACTGGGTGCGGCGGCGCTGCCCATGAAAGTATTTGATAAATTCTTCAAGGTCGGTAATCATCGCCCTGCACTCCCTCCCCGCCAATCGCTGCCTGCTCAATGCTGATTTTAGTCGAATTTCCGACTTTGCATAGTTCAGCGGGAAGGGACAGGAGGGAGGGGCCGGACGTGAATTCCGCGCCGCTCCAGATAGCCGTGCTCGGCATACCAGTTGTAGGCGTCGCGCACGCTCTCGGCGAAGGGACGCACGGTCAGCCCCAGTTCCCGAACTGCCTTACTGTTGTCATAGTACATGAACTCCCCGCTGAGCAGCACCCGCCCCCGGTCTATGGGCACGTCAAGCCCCAGCTTTTGCGCCAGCCCGACCACTTCCGCCAGAGCGGGCAGGGCCCAGCGCGGGATGGTCAGCGGAGGGACGCGCGTGCCCAGCACGCTGGCGATGATCTCCATCGTCTCCCGGTGGGTCATATTGTGCCCGCCCAGCAGATACCGCTCGCCGGGTTTCCCCCGCTCAGCCGCTGCGATGTGCCCTTCCACGCAGTCCCGCACGTCAATGTAATTCACCCCGCCTGGCGGCAGGGCCAGGATGCCTCCCTTGAGGGCCTGGATGATCAACTCTCCGGAGATAAACTTGACATCGCGGGGGCCGATGACGGCGGTGGGAAGCACGCTGACGGCATGCATACCCTGCTCGACGAACTCCGCAAGCACCTGCTCCGCCAGATGCTTGCTATGTCCGTAAGGGAAATCGCGGGGCCTCATGTTAAACTGGTCGCGTTCGTCCAGTAGCTCCTTGCCGGGGCGCGGTTTGCCCAGCGCAGCCGCCGAACTGGTCAGCACAAAGCGCCTGACGCCTGCCTGCCGGGCCGCGAGCAGGACATTCCGCGTGCCCTCCACGTTGACCCGATAGAAGAGATCGTCGGGCGTTCTTCGATAGGTGGCGACGGCAGCGACGTGGAAAACCCAGTCCACGCCTTCCATTGCTGGATAGAGCGACTCGATGTCGAGGATATCGCCCACGACGGGCGTCATCACGAGGTCGTGTATTGCATCCTCTGGCGAGGTCTTGCGTCGCAGCCCGATCACCTCGATGCCGCGCCTGTTCAGTGCCGCGACCAGATTCGCCCCCACGCAGCCCGTACTGCCCGTGACCAGTGCCCGCATCATCCCTGCCCTTTGAGTTCAAACAAGGTACTTTCCCTTGTCAATCAACACTTCGTCGTCCACCGTCAGCGTCGGCTGGCCCATCACACCGTCCAGGTGAAGGGGCGCGTGATTCTTACCGTTATAAGGGGCAACAGCGTTGTGCCCGATGGCAATGTGGATGGTTCCCATCACCTTCTCATCGGTCATGACGTTGCCCGTGATGCGGGCTGCCGGATTAGTCCCGATCCCCAGTTCGGCAATGGTACGGCATCCCTCCCCGTTGGGTTTCTGCTCTCCGGCTTCGATCAACCGCAGCAACCGGCGGGCTTCCTCCCCGCCCTCGATGGCGACCACACGTCCGCTCTCAAAGGTCAGGGTGATCGGCTCGTGGATCAGAATGCCGGGGAACGACTTATCTACGACCAGAATCCCTTCCGCGCTGTCTTCAAGAGGAGCCACATAACATTCCCCTGAAGGGAGGTTGTAGTACCCCGGCTCGCGGATGATGCCGGGGTCAACGGCCACCTGACGCCCCGCGATGGAGAGACGCAGGTCGGTTCCCAGCGGGGAGACGATGCGTACCTCTGAGCGGCCCTGCAGGCGGTCCCGGAGCCTGTAGGTGATCCGGGCAATCGCCTCGTAGTCAGCGCTCAACTCGTTCTCCAGGATAGCGTGGTCAATATATAGCCCCGCTCCCATGCGGAGCCTGCCTCCTTCGCTGGTGGCCTGCAGCAGCGAGAGGCGATAGGGCTGCTCTTCTGAAGAGGTATGGGCCAGGAGGTGAATACCCACGTCAAAGGTGCGGGCACACTCCAGAATATCAGGCGGGGCAGTTTGCAAAGGGCGCTCATCCTCTGGCAGAGTCCAGCGGCGCAGTTCGGCGGGCCTAGCAGACTCGATAGCCCTGGCCAGTAGCTCCTGCTCGGTGCTGAGATCAGTATCGGTGATCAGGAGCACGCGCTCGCCGGGCTGGATGCCCAGACAGACGTTCACGACATTCTCATACCAGTTCATAAAAGATGGTTTCCTTTCCAGAAGAAGATCGGGGTGCAGTGGATGGTTTGATGCCATGTCGCCCATTATAACAGAGGAGCGTGGGGGACTCTGTTACTTGGTGCTCTCCACCCGCTTCCACAATCGGGACAGGGGCAGACGCCTGACCCGCACCTGCCAGAAGATCAACAGCCACAGGTGAAGCCTCGCCAGGAGTAGTGCCCATGTCCAGAGCATTTCGCGGATGTTGCGCGGGTAACGGAGCGCGCGCCACGTTCCCCCGCTCACCTCGTGCCAGAAGCTCCGCATCCGCAACGGAGAGCGGACGATGATCGGCTGGGCATAGCCGCCCGCGCTGCGTACCTTCTGGGCCAGCCAGTCCCGGTAGGTCGTGGGATATTTGACGAAAACCTCCGCTTTCGGAGCGTATCGGATGCGATAGCCCTGCCCTCCGATCAGGTGAGAGATGACGGCATCCTCCGCCAGAGCCTCCTCCGGGATGGTCCCAACAAGCCCCGCCCGAATCGCGTACAGGTAGCCCGAACAGACGAAGAACTGCCCGGCGGCGTCGCGCTTCAGACGCTCAGCGTGGGCCCCGGCGTCGGTGAGCAGATGCGACCAGTAACCGAGCATGGTTGTTCTGGGGCTGAGCGAGACGGGCCGCCCACTGACGGCTCCCGTGGAGGGATCGTCAAAGGGAGCCAGCAGGGCGGCGATGGCGTTATCTCCAATGTATACGTCCCCGTCTGTCATGACGATGATCGATCCTCTGGCCTGCCGAAGCCCCAGATTAAGGGCCGTGGGCTTGCCCTGCCCCGGATCGTGCAGGACTGTAACGCCCGGATACCGGCCAGCGACGGAGGCTGTTTCCTCGTCGGGGCAGATGACCAGCACCTCCGCCGTGAGGTCGCCCACCTGGGGGAGGATCGCTTCCAGCGCTTTGCCGATGGTCTCGGCCTCCCGATAGGCGGTGATCAGGATCGAAAGCTCAGGCTGATTCAAGGCGGCCATCGCGTAGTGCCTTCCGCACCTCCTGCCCGATCAGGCGGGGC
>DRKO01000483.1 GCA_011051745.1 Chloroflexota bacterium
CGTCGCCGCGTCGAGCCCCCCCTCGATATCGGTCAGCCGGATCACGTACTTGGCATAGAAGGGCAGCGCTGCCACCATGATGTTAAAGATAAACTCTTTGGCTACGTTCGCCAGCAGAAACCAGCGGAAACTGAGACTGCTCAGGCTGGCACGTAGCGCCTGCCCCAGCGGCATCCCTTCCTCGCTCCGATGAATGGCCGGGTCCTCGCGGCTGCCCAGCAGGGAGACAAAGAACGAAACCGCCGTCACCGCGCCGAAAGCCAGCCCCATCCCCAGCCAGCCGATCCGGTCAATCACGATCGGCGTCAGCGCCAGCGCGAAGATCAGGCCGAACACGCTGAAAACCTGTCGCCAGCCGGAGACGACGGCCCGGTCGTCGAGGTCGGGGAACATCTCCGGGAAAAGCGCCGTCCACGCGATCACGACCAGCGTCCACAGCGTATCGAAGATAAAGACGGTCACGACGAAGTAGGCGACCAGCAGCCAGGTATCCACCTGCCGGGGCGGGACCCACATCAGCACAAAGAAGACCGCCAGCGGCAACGTGGCAAAGGCGATATAGGGGATGCGCCGCCCGAACCGGGAGCGCGTGTTGTCGCTGAGCTGGCCCATCAGCGGGTCGTTGATCGCGTTCCACAGGCCATAGATGAACCACACCGTCCCGATGATCGCCGCGTTCACGCCGATCACGTCAATGTAGAGAAACTGGATGCGATTATTAAACGCCTGATAAGAGAGCGCCGTGCCGAGCGACCCGGCGGCATAGGCGATCTTCTGCCATTTCTTCATGGGGATCACGGCCTCCTGTGGCAAGATGGGCAAATTGCAGAGATGTCAGTTATAGTAAACTGGGATATTCCGGGGGACAAATCCCGCTGGCCGGACAATCCACGCCCGAAAAGAGAAGAAACGCTGATGGACAGACAAAAACAGAAGCAACAGCTTGAACAGGAGATCGCCGCCCTCCGGCGCGAACTGGATGAGTTGCTCGCCAGCCTGCCGAAGCATTCGGTCAAGCCCACTCAGATGATGCGCATCGAGGAGCTGGAAGACCTGATCGCGCAGAAGCAGGCCACGCTCAGGAGCCTGGAGCCTTGAGCAGGCCCTTCAGTCAAGCGGGATGACGATCAACTGCCCCGCCGGGTTGCCCGCCGGGTCTATCACATCTACGTTTTGCTGCTCGTTGTCGCTCAAATACGTGTACATCGCGATGACCAGCCGGTAAGTCCCGTCCGGCGGCGCGTCGGGGGAGACGGGTAGCCGCACCGAGGTTGTCACCCGGTCACCGGGATGCCAGTATTCCGTCCGCAGAAAGTGATCGTCCACCTGTCCCCAGCGCAGCCAGTCATCCGTCATCAACTGGACGGTGAACGAGTAGTTATCCTCCGTCGGCGGCAGGCCCCAGAGCCGCCATTCGAGCGTCAGGGGCAGGTCCTCGCCGGGCACGATCTGATCCCGCAGCCCGTCGGGGGAGACCCCCGCCAGATCAACGCCGTTCACCAGCCGCGCGATCAGCGTCTCCTCGCCCGTTTCGGGGGCCGGGCGGACTTCCACATCATATGTGCCGTCGGCCCGGACCGACACCCAGACGTACTCACTGGCCGGATAAACCTCCATCGCCTCGCCCTCGATCAGATACAGGTCGAGGTCGCCCAGCAGGGCATCGAATTCCGCCGCCCCGCCCTCCTGCTCTGGATCATCCCCGATCGTATGCACGACGATCGGCAGATCATCCGGCGCGGCCAGCCGTCGGGCCTCGCGGGCCGCCCCCCAGACCTCGCGGGCCGGGACGCTGTGCCCGCCGGTTGCCTGCCCTTCGCTGATGAAGCGCAGCATTCCCACATACTCGACCGTCTGCCACGTCCACAGCACCGCCACTCCGACCGCCAGCAGCGCAGACCCGATGCGCACCCGCCGCACACCGCCCTGCTCCTCGCCCTCCCTGCCCCGCCGTCTGAACGCCCGGCCCTCCAGCCAGCCCACCGTGTCCACCAGCAGGACGGCCAGCGCCAGATGCTGCGCCGGGTAAAGCTGGATGAAATGATGCGGCAGAATCTCCCCCCGTGAGGCCGTCCACATCGCAATCGTGACCACAATCCACAGCGCCAGAATGGTATAACGTGCGCCGCGCCTGACCCCGTCCGGTTCGCGCTCCGTCTCCTCCCTGCGGAAGGCCTCCGCCGCCGCCCTGACGACGACGTAGGCCATCCCCAGCAGAATAAGCCACACCTCCCCCAGATCAAGCACGTTGTTCAGGTTGGGGAGCGGCAGGCTGGCATAATACGCATCATGCTGGCTGCCTGCCAGCGCGTGGAACTGGTGACCGGTTGCGATACCGGCGGCGAAACGCGCCGGAAGCGTGGAGAGGGGAGCGCGGTCGGTGCTTGCCTGCGCGCGGGCGAACGCATCCTGAAGGCTCGTCTGGCCGGAGGTGAACTCCATCACGTAGGGAGCCATCAGAAGCAACAGCCCCGCCAGCCCGATCGCTGCCCGGCGATACTTCCTGAGAGGCCCCTCCTCCGGCGGGAAGGCCACCCTGAGAGCACGCGGATGCAGTGCGAAGGTCAGGGCGAAGATCACGGCGAAGGCCACCCCGCCCAGATGCAGTCCCATCAGCGCCCCCAGCCCGAGCAGCGCCCAGATCAGCGCCTTTGGCTTACGTTCCACAACCACCGCATAAAGCGCCAGCATGAAGCCGAGCGAGATCGCCGGGACGTTCTGCGACCAGATTTTGCGGCTGTAGAAGATCGCCCAGGGGGCGCTGGCGAACAGCGCAGCGGCGAGCAGTCCCACCCGCTCACCGAAATAACGCCTGCCCAGCACATACGTCAGCCAGACGGCCACCACGCCCAGCGCACCGGAGAACAGTACCGCCAGCGCCGGATCGCGGCTGATGGCAAAGGGGATCGCCAGCAGATAAGCTGTGAGCGGCGGATGGGGGATCACGAGGCTGGAGGTCAGGCCGTGTGTCGGCAGCCGCCCCTCGTGGACGAGCGCCAGTGCCAGACGTGCGATCGTCGCCTCGTCGTACTTGAACTCGGTGAGTCCCGGCCAGCCCAGACGCAGCACGGCGGCCAGCGTGAGGATCACGATCAACAGGAGGGTTGTAAGGCGTGGTTTCGGCATCGGCAATGTGGCCCGGCGCTCGCCGGATGGTCTCGCTCAGGCCTGCTGCCTGTACTGGTGACCGGCTTCCGAGCCGGGCGAACCGGCCAGCAGCTCAAGCGCGTGGGGCAGCACCGGGATCAACACCTCGAGGTTCTCTCTGGCCGCCTTCGGGCTGCCCGGCAGGTTGACGATCAGCGTCCGCCCCCGGATGCCGCACACCGCGCGGGAGAGCATCGCGTGCGGCGTCACGCGCAGGCTGGCCGCCCGCATCGCCTCGGCCAGCCCCGGCGCTTCCCGCTCGATCACGGCCCGCGTCGCCTCCGGCGTCACATCACGCGGGGCGAATCCCGTCCCGCCCGTCGTCAGGATCAGGTCAAGCCCCGCCTCATCTGCCCAGCGGATCAGTTCGCGCTCGATCTGCGCCTGCTCGTCGGGGACGACCCCCTCTTCGGCGACCGGCCAGCCCAGCCGATCCGCGATCAGCCGCCGGAGCAACGGACCGGAGCGATCCTCGTACTCCCCCCGGTGCGCCCGGTCGCTGACGGTCAGGATACCAACCCGCACGTCCTCACTCATCATCGTCCAGCCCCAGCAATTCGCGCCAGGCCTTATGAGTGCTGTCCTGCACCCCGTCCTCGGTGACGCCGTAGTAAATGCGCGTTCTGCCGTTTGTGCGCTGTGCCAGATCGTAGCGCACCTTCCCCGCGCGGGTGTAGCGCTGGATCAGCGCGATGTCGCCGTGCCAGTCCAGCTTGTTGAGATCAACCGTGTTATCCTCCACCTGTGTGATGGCGTAGTGCCACAGCTTGCGGGCCGACTGGCGCGTCACGTTGCGGACGATGTTCCCATTACGCAGGTCGCGGACGTGGTGATAATAGGTGTCGTTCCGCTTCTCGGTCGCGATCACCTCAACGCCGGTACGCGGGGCCTCGATCACATCGTCCGGGCCGCTCTCCTGCTCCGCCGCCTCGCCCCCCTCGACGGGGAGTGTGTGCGCCTCGTAATCTCCAGAGCGGAGCGCCTGCCCCCGCCGCACAAGCTGCACGATCTCATCCCGCACCGCGAGGCTGGTCTCCGTATCATCCCGCACATAAATCTTGTTATCGTCAATCGCATAGGGCGGATCGTCCCCCGGCGGAACCTGCACCCGGATCACGGGCACGCCCTCGGTCTGGAGCACATCCACCTGAGCATCCACCGGCGGCGTGATGCGGCGCTGGATTTCGCTCTTGAGCTGCTCGACCGCGTGGTTGATGTCCTGCACGCCGACCGGCTTCACCTTCGGATTGGGCGAAACGCCGATGTACAGCGTGCCGCCGTTCGTGTTGGCGAAGGCGCAGATGTCGGCGATGATGGCATAAAGCTGCCCGCCCCGCTTGGACATACTCTCGTGGAAGTCCTGGACAATCGAGGGGCCTTCCTGCCGGGCCGCCAGAACGTGATCGTAGGGGGCCGTGCTGCCCCGGTACGGGCGGGTCCGGGCGAAATCGTTGCCGCTGAAGACCTCGTACATCGCCTCGAAGCTCAGTTCGGGCAGCAGAATCTCCGTCACCCGCTCGCCAACGCCCAGATGGCGCGGGTTGCGCGGATCGCGCTCCAGCCGGTGCGCATCCGACCCCTGAATACAGCGCATCGGGCGCGGATATTCCGGCTTGGAGCCGTCGAAGAAGCGGGCCGTCGTCCGCCGCCCCCGTCGGTCGAGGTCGGTCACCTCCAGCGCGTGCAGGTTGGGGTCCTGCGTGTAGGCGATCCGCGTCTGCCCGCCGAAGGTGATCCCCCGCATGGCAACCCCGTGGCTGGAATTGGCGTGCGCGGCGATGACGATCCCGCCTGCCTCGCGGATCGCCCGGTAGGCCGTCAGCACATCCGCCGAAGCCCCCACCTGCGTCTCGCCCGCATCCAGCGCCTCCGGCGGGATGTTCAGGTCGAGCAACAGATGCTCCAGGTAGCGGGTCTCCGTCTGCGGGGAGAAAATCCCAAGAATATGAAACCCGAAGGTGGCCGTGAACTCGAACCCCGGCAGGATCAGCATCTTCTCAAACAGGCGACGATATTCCCGCAACCGGTACTGCTCCTCCGGCGTAATCCGGCCCAGTTCTTCCAGCCACCTGAGCCGTTCGATCTCTTCGCTCATCTCGCGGTAGCCCCGCACCGTGTTATGGTCGGTCAGGGCCAGTATGTTCAGGCCGCGCCGCTCGGCCTGCTGTAATATGTCCAGATAGGTCACGCCTGCCTGCTGATAATCGCTTGAGGCGGGCGTGTGGACGTGTAAATCCATCAGGAACCATTGCATTCGTGGCCGTCTCTCTCTTGCACTCACTTAATCACTTTCCCTCTTTAATAAAC
>DRKO01000484.1 GCA_011051745.1 Chloroflexota bacterium
CGGGCGGCGCGGGCGAAGCCTGCTTCTCCGGGCGGGCGCGGCGGATCAACAGATACAGGCCGAACAGGATCAACAGCCCCGGCCAGACCAGATCGCTGATCAGGTTGTCGCTGATGTCCAGCAGCAGTTCAAAGACCACGCCGCCGATCAGGAAGATCGTCAGGCCGACACTGGCCCAGCGAGACCCGACCCGTATCAACCGCTCCGATTTGCTCCAGGCCCCGTTGATCATCAGGCCAATGCCGACCGAGGTAGGGAAGATCAGCGCCCAGGCATACGCCCAGCTTTCAAAGTGGTTAAAGATGCTCTGGTACAGCAACAGCAACCCGACCGTCGTCACGATGCTGCCGGGGATTGCCAGCGGCCCGGCTTCTCGCCCTCCGAGCACCATCCCGACGAAGAACATCAGGCCGGGGGTGATGATGAAAAACGGCCAGAAGAAACGCCAGAGATCAACCTCAAACAACTGCCCGATCAGAAACAGAGTGCCCAGCCCGACCAGGGACAACCCGATGATGATACTGGCGCGATTCTGCGAGCCGTAATTGGACATGGTTCTGCCTCCTCCTGCCGCACACCTTCGCCCTTTCCCTCAGCGGCAAGGCCCACGACACATGTCTTATGTTCCGGGGCGGACGCGATGCGTCAACTGCGCTCCCCGTGATCTATACGTGCCGGGGCGGGGTTGTGTTTCAGGGAGCGGGGGTCGCCATCATGGTATCCATCGGCTCCATCTCCTGGATGATCTCGAAGCTATCAAAGAAAGCGGGGAGCGGATCCGTCGCCTCCACGCCGCTGGTGGTCATCACGCCAGCGTAACCGGCGACAAGCTGGGCAAAAGGCCAGACGCCGACCGGCTGCCATTCCGGCTCTCCCGTGTTGTAGAATGCCTGCACCTCGCCCGGCTGGATCACCAGCCTGAGCGCGACCGTCCCCCGGTCGGGCAGTTCGCCCGCTCCGGCGACGAACGGCTCATATCCGCCGCGCCGCTGCGCCAGCAGGGTGAAGTTGTGGAAGTAGATCGCGTCGCCCTCACAGGGCGGCGTGGCGGGATCGCAGTAGGCACGGGTGAGGGTGATGAGCGGTTCCTGCGCCCGCGAGAGCAGCACCAGCCCCGCGCCCTGATAATTCTGCTCCGGCGCGATCAGGACTTTGGTCTGGACGGTGTAGCTCATCGTCCGGGGCAGAGGGACAACCAGCGCGGGCAGCTCCACCGCTTCGCCGGTTTCCGGATCGAGGCCGGTTTCGGGCAGGACGTTGATCCGCAGCCGCCCATCGGCCAGCCCCCACAGCTCTGGAGGCGGCTCGTTCAGCCAGAACCACGAATCATCCAGGGTGGGCGAGTCAAAGCTGGTGGCGAAGAGGGTCTCCCCCTCCGCCCGCTCAGGGGCGCAGACGGCGATACGCTTGAACCAGACCACGCCGTTACGCACCTCGACGGCGAACCGACCGGCGGGGAGCGGCTCCGAATCCTGCCACTGGATATCCACCAGATCGTCTATCCGGTACTTGATGTCCGAGCCTATCACGCCCAGCTCGAAACGGTGTACCTGCCGGGGTGTAAGGTCGGGGACTTCCGCCGGTTCGGTGAGCGTGACCTCGCCCTCCGGGCCAGCCCGCACCAGCCGCGCTCTCCCGACCGGATCGTAGATGCCGCCGTAGGCGTTCAGCGGGGGGCCGAGCCGATTCGCCAGCAGCAGCCCGACCGGTTCCTCCGGGAAGATGACTTCGGCAACCAGGATGGCGTCCATCGTCTCCTCTCCGAAGTCAATAAACGTGCCGTCCTGCGGGGCCGTGACCTGCAGCACATGCTCGCCGTCTTCCGTCTGTTCGATGGTAGAGCCTTCCGGCAGGTCTGCCTCGTTGACCTCGCTCTCGAAATCCTCGTAGTAGAGCAACTGCATTCCGGTGGGGCACAGATCCGCCAGAGCGGGTATCGCCGTTTCCTCCGGCAGGGGGGTAGGCTCCTCGCTTCCCGTCTCTCCGACGGTGGTGGGAGGGGCTTCTTCGGTGACGGTTGCGGCGCCCTCCTCTCCCCCTTTATCGGCCAGCTCTGAAAGCGCCCCGAAGGCGGCGACGAACACAAATACAACCAGAAGCAGCACGGCCAGCAACGCCCCGCCGATCAGGACGGGGACCCACCATCTGCGGCGCGGCGCGGCAGGCTCCGGGGGGGCCGCCGGCTCTTCCTCTTTTGCCACCGGCGGCGGAGGGACTTCCCCTGAGATGGGGAGCGTCCCCGCATCGGCCAGCGCGGACAGAGGGCCGGGGTGAGTCGAGGGGGGCTTTTCCCGCTTCAGATAGTCGGTCTTCTGGCTGCGCCTGGTCGGGACTTCGTCGTCCGGGAGGGCCTGACGGGCCTCTTCGACGGCCTGCTGAAGCGCGGCGGCCATCTCCCCGCACGATTCGAAGCGCTCCTCAGGCTGCTTAGCCATCGCTTTGAGGATCACCCGCTCGACGCTTTCCGGAATCTCCGGGTTGACGAGATGGGGAAGAGGGAGCGGCTCGTAGATGTGCTTGATGACGACCGCCATCGGCGTTTCGGCGTGGAAGGGGACATCGCCGGTCAACATCTGGTAGAGCACCACGCCAAGCGAATAGATGTCGGTGCGGTGGTCAACCGGCTGCCCCAGCCCCTGTTCCGGCGAGAGATACGTGGGCGTGCCGACGATCCCGCTGCCGGTGAACTGGGTGGTGCTTTCCGCCAGCTTCGCGATGCCAAAATCGGTGATGTAGACATCGCCGCTGCGATCCAGCATGATGTTGGAAGGCTTGATGTCGCGGTGGATCACGCCCCGTGAGTGGGCGTAGTCCAGGCCTTCGGCGATCTGGCTGATGATGCGGACCGTCTCTTCCAGATCAAGGGGGGTGCCCTGAATCCGGTCGGCCAGCGTCCCGGCGTCCAGATAGCGCATCACGATGTAGGTGATGCCGTCCTCCTCGCCGTAGTCGTAGACGGGGAGGATGCGAGCGTGCTCCAGCCTGGCGATCACCCTGGCTTCGTGTTCAAAGCGCCCGCTGAAGGTGGGGTCCTGGGCAAAGTGGCGGGGAAGGACCTTGACCGCCACATAACGATCCATGCTGGGCTGATAGGCCTTGTAGACGGTCGCCATCCCCCCTATGCCCAGTTCTTCGAGAATGCGGTAGGGGCCGAGGTTGCGCCCAACCATCTCACTCATTACCGTTTGCTCCGCTTCTGTTTTGCTCGACCGAACGGCCCTAGTGTACCACGTTCCGGCGGGGTGCGATATGGGGAAGGGTATGCAAATTTTCGGGGGAGCGGCGGGGCTATATCTCCGCGACGGCGAGGGTGAGCCCCGGCGTCGAGGCCAGCCGCCAGGCCAGCGCGAGCGCGATCACGGTATCGTCGTGCTGGCCGGGCGGGGCCTGATAACGCACCCGACCGGAGTAAGGCATCACGCTGTAGGTGTAGGCCTCCAGTTCGGCGAGGAGGACGGGATCGGGCAGGATGCGCAGGTCGGCGTTCTCAATCGCCAGCACGAGCGACTCGATCAGCGGGGGCTTGCTGGTGGAGGTGGTCGTGAAGGCGA
>DRKO01000485.1 GCA_011051745.1 Chloroflexota bacterium
GGGAGAGAGGCTCTCCCCTGCTGGAGGCGAATATCTCGCCCGCCGGGCCGATCACCACCGCCGCGCCGGGGAGCCTCACATCCTCGCACCACCAGCGGGTATAATGCCCTGCCAGCCCCCCGGAGCCGCTCCGCAGATGTACGATCTCGATGCGCCAGGGGGTTCCGTCGGAGAGCCTGCCGCCGAGGTGAACCGCCAGCCGGGCCGCGTTGCGCTCCACGCGGTGCTCCCAGCCGCGCCGGGCCGCCTCCTCCCCGCGCCGCCTGCGCTCGTTGGTCGCCTGGATGAAGGCATAGAGAAAGCCCCCGGTCAGCGCGACCGTCACCAGCAGGAGGATCATCAGGATCACTGTGTCGCTAAACTGCATTCTCGCACCTCCCGTCTTCCGTGATTATCTACAGGAGCGGCGGGGATGACAACCCGTATCCCCTGCGGGGGGCACACACCGGCGGCCTGCTGCCGGTTGAATAATGAAAAAATCCTGAAGAAACTCCAGAAGCTCCGCCAGCGACTTGCGCGACGGGGGCGAGTAGTGCAAACTTAAAAACCGGGCTCAGGCCACAAATTCATCGCCCGTGCATAACTTTGAAGCCCAAGCCGGGTTTGAACGGTTGAGGAGAACAAGCGAACATGTCTGACGAACACGCGGAAATTCAGGGAGACCTGAGCGGGAAAACGCTCGGTCAGTACGAGATCATCAGGCCGCTTGGAAAAGGCGGCATGGCAACGGTTTACCTCGCCCGGCAGGCTTCGATTGGACGGACGGTCGCGATCAAAGTGATGCCCGCCTACTTCATGCACGACCCCAGCTTCCTCCAGCGCTTCGAGCGGGAGGTGCAGGTCATCGCCAGGCTCCAGCATCCCCGCATCCTGCCCGTCTTCGACTACGGCGAGATCGAGGGCCGCCCCTTCATTGTCATGGCCTATATGTCCGGGGGGACGCTGTCCGACCGGATCAAAGAGGGCAAGCTCCCGCTCGATGAGATCGTGCGGCTGGTTGAGCAGATCGCGGAGGGGTTAGACCACGCCCATAAGAAAGGCATCATCCATCGCGATTTTAAGCCCAGCAACGTATTACTCGACGAAAACGGGAATGCGTATCTGGCCGACTTTGGCATCGCCAAGGTGACCGAGTCAACCGTCCAGCTCACCGGCAGCGGGATCGTCGGAACTCCGGCCTATATGGCTCCAGAGATGGCGAATCAGGGCCTTGTGACCCCCGCCATAGACATCTACGCGCTGGGGATCACGCTCTACGAGATGCTGACGGGCGAGTATCCCTATCACGGCGACACGCCCCTGCGGGTGATGATGGCCCACGCCACCGAGCCCGTCCCCGACCCGTGCGAGAAAAATCCAGAGTGCCCTCCGGCGGTCGCCGCCGTCGTCAGGCGGGCGATGGCGAAAAACCCGGAGGAACGTTACGCCACCGCACAGGAGATGGCCGCCGCCCTGCGGGCTGCCGTCGAAGGCCGCGCGGTCGAGACGGTCGAACCGACCATGCTCGAAGCGACGCTCATGGAGGCGGACGAAGGCGGGGAGCCCACCCTGCTGGAGTCTGCCCCCGCCGAAGCGTCCACCCTCCCGCCGACCGCCGAGGCTCCCGCCGCGCGTCGGCCTGCCGGGGCCCCCACTGCCCGCCGGGCTGCGACCCCTCCGCCCCACTACACTTCGCCTTCCGTCGAGGCGCAGCCTGCGCCCGCTGCGAGGCCGAAGAAGCGGAAGAAATTCCCGGTCGCGCTGGTGGGCATCGCAGGCGCGATCCTGCTGCTGGTTCTGTGCGGCGGCGGGTTCATGCTGCTGGGCGGCGCGGCGTTGCTGGCTCCTCCCACGCCGACCCCTCTACCGACGCCGACGCTGCGTCCCACTCCGACGCCTCCTCCGCCACCGACCAGCGTCCCTGCCCCCGTCGGGGCAGAGCTGCGGCTTGAGAACCGCTCCGGTCGGCCGGTCTGCTACGTGAACGTCTCGCCGAGCACCGATGACACCTGGGGGCCGGATCGGCTCGGCCCTTCCACCGTCATCGCGGACGGGGAGGATTACCTCCTGACCGGCATCGAGCCGAACACCTACGACCTGCGGGCGCTGGATTGCGATCAGAACGAGATCGCCTCGCGCTTCGGCGTCGCGATCAACATGGCGGGCTTCACCTGGACGATCACGTCTCAGGCTGCGGAGCCGGGGACCGTCTCCCTGACCGTCGTCAACGACAGCAGTTATGTGATCTGCTACGTGTACATCTCCCCGACGACGGATACCACCTGGGGGGCCAGCGACCTGCCCGAAGGGTTGAGCATCCGGCCCGGTCAGCAGCGCTCCTTCACCATAGAACCGGGAGACTGGGACCTGCGGGCCGAGACCTGCGACCAGCAGACGTACTGGGAGCGTCTCGGCAACTCCATCAGCGGGGATTTCGAGTGGACGCTGACGGACTGAGAAGCGTGGACGGCAGCGAAAACAGGCTGATGATAAGGCCCTGCAAAGCGGCGCACACTTGCCCCGCTCCGGCAGATTATTATAATAAGCTCAGCAAGTTATAACTTGCTTAGAAACGTTCTATAAATTTCTTTTACCACACATTCCAGGGGAGACAACATGAAGAAGTTTTCGCCTTATAGATACCGGATAATCGGAGTTCTCGCTGTGCTGGCGCTGGCGTCTCTGGCCTGCGGGGGACTGCTTTCCCAGCCCACGCCAACCCCCTTGCCAACCGCCACGCCTCTCCCGACGCCGACCCCGCCGCCCCCTCCAACGGCCACACCGGCTCCGGCAGGGGCGACGATGATCATAGAGAACGCATCCGCCCAGACGGTCTGCTATGTTTACGTCTCGCCCACGAGCAGCGACACGTGGGGCGATGACCAGCTCGGGCCGGATACCGTCATCGGGAGCGGCGAGCGGTTCACGTTGACGGATATCCCGCCCGGAACCTATGACCTGCGGGCCACCGACTGCGACGGCAATAACCTTGACCTGCGCTTCGGGGTGGTGATTGACGCCTCAGGCTTCACGTGGACGATTGCTACCAGCTCCGTCAGCCTGACGCTTGAGAATCAGAGCGGGGCGCTCCTGTGCTTCCTCTACATCTCGCCGACCACCGATGACACGTGGGGGCTGAACCAGTTGCCGGAGGGCTTCCGACTGAGCACGGGTTCCACGTACACCATCACCGGCATTCCGGCGGGGACCTATGACCTGCGGGTCGAGACCTGCGAGTCAGACCCCAGCATCCGGCTGAGCGCGGAGCGGTACGGCGTAGACCTCAACACCGATTTCACCTGGACGATCACGCCCTAACGCCCGATGCTCTGTGAGTGACGAACGGCTCCCACCCGCTCGCGGGTGAGGGCCGTTTTTTGTCCTTCACGGGTGGGCCTCACGCCGGTGTGATCTCGAGCCTGCTGACCGCCATCCACTGCCGATGCGGGACGGCCAGCGCCCGCCAGCCAAAGCGCCCCTGCGGCGTGGCGATCAGCGCCTGATTGTCAATCCACATCACGAACCCCAGCCGACCGCGCGGCGGCGTATCGCACGTCAGGATGATTTCGTCATCCACGCTGAAACGCGCCTGCCGCTCGCCCCACTCAAGGCGGTAGGTGTGCCACTCCGTCATGGGGGCGGGGATCAGCGCTTCGCCGACGCCCATCGCCCGCTGGCCGGGCGGCCACAGCATCCGGTAGAGGGGACGGAGGTTCATCAGCGGCACGGCCAGAGGGGCAAGGGGCGCGAGCAGGAAGAACGGCAGCCGGATCGCGTCAATCGTGGCCGCCTTCCAGCCCCGGCCCGGCGTGTTCAGGTCGAGCTTCATATTCGAGGGCGGCGAGGCGTAGAAGAACCAGATCGCACGCGGCAGGGCGGGCAGACGGGCCCCTGTCATCAGAAAGGGGTCGTTCCAGAAGCCGAAGCCCGCCGTCCCGATCAACTCGCCGGCGGGGTGCGAGAAGCGGGCCCGCACCGTCAGGGTGAGCGGCGCACGCCAGCGAAAACGGCGGCGCGGCAACCCCTGATAATCGTCTATCTGCGCGTCCGTGTAGCGACCGGCCTCCACGTTCTGGTTGACGAACCACCACGCCCGCTCCGTGTGCTCAATCGCGCTCCCCGGCAGCACCAGACGCTTCCACTCCGGCCCCGGTTCGCGGGAGAAATCCGCCTTAACCGTCATGTCGTCTGCCCCCGGAAGCCTGCTCACGGGACGCTCCTGTCAAGCTGAAGCCGACGGGCAAGCGCCCGATCGCGCACCGGATAGAGACGTTCGGCGGGGATGAGGAGGAACTCCGGCTCGTGGGCATACTCGGCCTGCTGGCGGGCCAGATCGCCGATGTCCTCGATATGTACGATCCACTCGCTGGCGAAGCGGCGCAGCGTCTCGCCCCGCAGCCCCAGATGGATCGTCCGCCGCCGGAGCTTCATACCGCGCGGGTCGTGATCGGGGTCCCATTGCAGGCGCACCTCCGAATCCTCAAGCGCGGCCTGCCAGGCCGCTTTGCTCTCGTACAGTTCCGGCACAAATTGCGCGTGCACGGCCTGCGCCAGAAGCGAGTCGAACGCCTCCCGCCGGAGCCAGATCGCCAGTACCGCCGTCTGGCCGGGTCTGGTTCCCCAGCCGGAGCGGTGCATCATCCACAGGAAGCTGGTTTTGATCCAGCTCATCCGCTCCGGGCTGAAGCCCGGCCCGCCCAGACGGCCATGCCGGACGGCGTAGCGACCCGCCGAATGGCTGGTTGCCTGATAGACGACGATCGTCTCCTCGTCGTACTGGGCCAGGATCACCCGGCCACGCTCCGGCCAGCTTTCCACCTGATCAATATAGGGTCTGAGGCGCAGATGTTTCATGATCCCGTCGCTCTCCTGCGATGGTGACCTTTCAAGTATAAGGCGCGGGGGCACGCCTGCCCAATCGCGTCCCTCTTTCCCTGCCACCGAACAGATGCTATCATGAAGCCGACATCCATCGCTGGCGTACACGATGATTCCACCCTGTAAGGAGGTCTGTGTGTACAGGACCATTCTTGTCCCACTTGACGGATCGGGGCGGGCCGAGGCCATCCTGCCCCACGTTGAAGGGCTGGCCCACTGCTTTGAGGCCAGGGTGATCCTGCTGCGGGTGCTGGAGCCCACACGCCCCATCGTAGACCCGCACGAGTCGCAGCTCACCGTTTATCTGGAGGAGTTGAAGCGCCGGGAGGAGGAAGCTCAGGCTTATCTGGCGGCCAAGCGGGGGGAGTTCCGGGGGATGGGCATAGAGACGGAGTTCCGCGTCGCTCACGGGCCGGTTGTCGAGACGATCATCAACGTGGCCGATCAGGAGGGGGCCGACCTGATCGCGATGGCGAGCCACGGACGCACCGGTCTGGCGCACGTCTTCTATGGCAGCGTGGCGGCAGGCGTGCTCAACCGGGTGAGTCGCCCCCTGCTGTTGATCCGCTCACGGCGGGATGAGCCGGGCGAGTGACGCCGGAATTCCGGTATAATCAGTATAGAGGAAGTGGGGGCGGGGAGGACACGACTCTTCATCCCCGCCCTGTTTCTCACAGGAGGGCAGCATGAAGATCGTGATTGATCACGACAACTGCGAGCACGCAAGCGCCTTCGCCGACCGCTGTCTGGGCGCGACGATCCGCGAGCCGGAAGGACACGAGCGATATTGCATGGCGCACGTGGAAGACGACGGGAAGCCCGAACTGACGGTTGTGCTCATCTTCGACGGGCAGGAGCACACTCTGGTGCTGCGCGATATGGCCGAGCGGGAGGCCGTCGCTCTGGAGGGGTGGGCCGCCTTTCTCCAGCACGAAACCGGCGGCACGCCTGCGGCTGGCTGAGAGGCAGGCGTGCCCCTCCGCTCACCTGCCCCCCGGTGCTACGGGACTCTGGGAGCCTCAAACTCCTTCTCCAGCCGCTCCATCCATCGGTTAGCCACCTCACCGACGGCCCGCACACAGGTGATGAA
>DRKO01000486.1 GCA_011051745.1 Chloroflexota bacterium
CGTTAACCTTCTTAGCCAAGGGAACACCTCTGTAAGCGCGCACCTGATGTAAAAGCCTGCACAGTATCCATGCATGAAAATACACGCATCCGCGCGCCCCTTCGATGCGTGCATATAAAGTTTACCACGTTCGGGAGGGTCTGTCGAAAGAGGGAGTGCTCAGAAGAGAGAATGAGTGAACGTCCCCCACGTGCAAACCCGACCTTCTCCCGGCGATACAATCCGGTGGGCGTTTTCATCAGAAAGTCTGAAAGTTGTACGTAAAACGGGGATGGGGGAAACTGTGGGTAAAGGAGTGAAGAGGGAGAGTGGAAATGGGGAGCAGTGCTCTGGAGGCATATTTGGAGCACCTGGAACCGCTGATAGGCGATCGGCGGACGAAGAGGACGGTGCGGGGGATTGTGGAAGGGATCATAGCCAGCGGGAGTTTGAAGTGCAGCAGGATAGTGGCCTTTTCCCCCTGTGTTCAGGGGGAAGGCGAGTGCCTATAAGCGAGTGAGGCGGCTGGTGCACGGGGAAACGCAGAAGCGGTCAGAACTGAGTGAAGGCCGGTTGAGAGAGGCGCTGCAGGAAGCGGGGGCGGCACGGCTGGCGGGGGCAGAGGAAGTGTGGGTCGTGCTGGACAGCAGTGACCTGCGCAAGCCGCACGCGGAGCAGATGGAAGGGTTGATGCGGGTGCGGGACCTGGAGGGGAAGCTGGTACCGGGCTACCGGGTGCTGAATGCGCTGGGCATCACGCCAGGGGCACGAGGGCTGTTGTACCACCGTTTGTTCAGCAGCCAGGAACCGGGCTTCGAGAGCGAACCGCGTGAGTACCGGCAGGCCATCCGCAGTGTCGGGCAGGTGCTCAGCCGATTAACACCCCGCCCTGAGGTGACCTGGCTGCTGGACCGGGCCTTCGACGATGAAGCACTGTGGGGGGTGGTATGGGCACAGGAACACCATCTGGTGGTACGTTTGCAACACCTCGACCGTCTGGTTGATGCGCCTGACAGGCGGGGACGGTGGCGGCAGACGAAGGTCAAGCACTACGGCTTCCGGCTGCCGGAAGTCGGTCGCATCCAGACCCGGTTGAAGGTGCGGGTGGGCAAACAGAAAGCAGCACGCCTGCAGACTGTCCCGGCTGTCCTGTATGCCGGACCGATGCGCGTACGCTACCGGGTGGGGCGTGCCGCCGAACAGGACCCGCAAACCCGCGCGGTATGGCTGCTGCGCGTCCAGGTCCTGGGAAGCGACCTGCGCTGGTGGCTCATGACCGACTGGCCGGTTGACAGCCCTGAAGCGGCTGCTCGTCTCTTCCAGATGTACCGCATGCGCTGGGCGGTCGAAGACGCTTTCAAATTCATCAAGCAGAGCCTCGGTTGGGAGCAGGTCCAGGTGCTGGCCCTCCAGGCCATCCGCTCTCTGGTTGCCCTGGCCGCTGTCGCCGCCGCCTTCCTCTTTGAGTGGGGAGTTACCCTTGAATGGCCTGCCGTTCAACTCCTCGCTCAACTGGGAGGCTGGGTCCCCCGCAAGCACGCCCGCCCTGGCAAGATCATCCTCACCCGCGGCCTGCGCCGCCTGCTTGACCTGCTTGCCGCACGCACCATCCTGACCGAGTACCTCAACCAGCATGGGGAATTGCCCCCTCAAGTCGCTGCTTTTCTCCCTGATGATTTCTGGTAGCCCTAATTATGTACAACTTTCAAATTGACAGACACACAGGGAGACAGAGCGGAGCATGGTAACGCTCGAAGGGGGGACGCTCAGGGTTGCCTCCGCCCTGTGCGGGTCCGTTTGACAGCAACCCCGGAGTGTGGTACTTTCCCGCCACTCAGCGGGCAGAAAGCCGAAGGGAGGCCCTGTCAGGGGGATTCCCCGCTCACCGGAGGGGTGCACGGATGACCCCTGCGGTTTTCGTTTATCCCTCCGTGCCCGCATGTTGAGGGTTTGTTGTGCTGTTAAGGAGGCGTTCTGGTATGGAAGAGCGCGTAACGGGAACCGTGAAATGGTTCAGCCGCGCCAGAGGGTTTGGCTTCATCCGTCCGGATGGCAGCGATGGGGATGTGTTCGTCCACTATTCAGCCATCGAGGGCGAGGGATACCGCAGCCTGATGGAAGGCGAGCGGGTCGAATTCAGCATCGAGAGCACGGCACGCGGACTACAGGCCCGGCAGGTGGTCAGCCTCGGCGATGGCAATGGGGCCAGCGCCGATTGATCGGCCCGGTGGACCGGTTTCATGCGGGGGGATGGCGGTGGGCTGTTCCCCCGTTTTGCGTTTGTAAAGGCCCGACGGTCTGCCGATTTTCAGCCAGACATGCCGGGATGCCCTACTCCTTCAACATCCCCCGTACCCGCCGGAACCCGCCGAGGGTCAGGTTGTCGAGGAAGACCGCCGTCACCGCATCGTCGGAGGCCTCGCCGCCGCTCTCGAAGTAGTGCTTGGCGGCCTGGCCCAGCGAATAGGTGATCAGCGCGTTCACGGCCCCGTTCGCGGTGAGGGCAATCGGCAGGCCGATGATGCTGACAGCCATTGCGGCCTGCACCACCAGCGCCAGCGCCTTCCAGGAGGCAACGGACACCCCGCCCGCCGCGACCACGTGCTTGATGAAACGCGCCGAGTGTTCCTCTGACCAGTCGTAAGAATAGGCTTTTGCCAGCGCGACGAGCATTGCCCCATTTGTCGCTACCAGAAAGGGCGTATCCACAAACGCGGGTTGCACGCCCACCGCCGCCGCCGCGATAATGGCCTTCTTGATGATACTGTCTGCTTTCTGTTCCTGCTGGCTCATTGTCTTTCCCCTCCTGCCCGGTACAGATGATTTCAGGGACGGGATCAGAGTCGAGGACTCGCCCGACTATCTGTCGCGTCTCACGCAGAAGCACTCTTCCTGTGCGGGGTTATGTCTGCGATAAAAGGGGGGTTACCGGGAAAGGGCTCCCCGGCATGGCTGCGATGGGATCGGCACTTTGCGTAGAATCATCGTATCATAGGGTATGAATACTGTAAAGATCAGGGAGGCAGCAAAATGTACCGCCGGGCAGGCCTGCTCATCCTGCTGGCTGTGGTGGGGTGTGTGCCCGTCACCGGAGAGGGGGAGCCATCCCCTCCGGCGCAGGCAGGACGCGATGGGGCCATTGGCCTGACCGACCCGCCCGCCGGGGCCAGCGATCAGAACCCGGCTTTCTCCCCCTCCGGCGCGCGCCTGATCTTCACCCGCTTCGAAAACGGCTACAACGAGGGTCCCTCCGCCATCTACCTGCTTGATCCGGCCAGCGGTGAGATCAGCCTGCTGGCTGCCGCGCCGGATAGCGACACAGTGAACCTGCCGGGTGGGTGCTGGAACGCTGCCACAGGGCGGATCGCCTTCTCCTCGGATCGGGAGGGTGGGGATGAGATATGGACGATGGCAGAAGACGGTGGCGATCTATTCCGCGTGACGCATCACACGACGAGGGCTCACTTCATCGAGCCGGGCTTCTCACCGGATGGGGCCTGGATTGTGTTTGAGAGCAGCATGGGCGGCGCAGGTAGCATCTGGAAAGTGCGTGCCGATGGAAGCGAGCTGACCCCGCTGGTGGACGATCCGGGCTTCGAGGCCCGCCAGCCGAACTGGTCGCCGAATGGGGATCGGATTCTCTTTCAGGGGCGGCTGGCCGGTTCCGGCGATGAGGGCTGGGACCTGTACACGGTGGCCGTTGACGGAAGCGACCGGCGGCCCGTGACGGGGCACGGCAGGCCGGGGGATGCGCCCTCCGGCGAAACCGATGCCAGCTGGTCGCCGGATGGACGCTGGATCGTGTACTCATCCGACTATGGCGGGCTTCCCACGCCTGACATCTTCGTGATCCCCTCCGGGGGTGGCGAGCCGATCCGCGTTACCCGTGATCCGGAGCGTTATAACGGCGCTCCGTCCTGGTCACCGGATGGACAGTGGATCGCCTTTGAAGCCCACGAGGGAGACGATGAGAGGCCGTCATCGCTCTGGATGATCCCCGCCCCGGCTGGGACGATCCCGTAGCGAAAGACGATCCGGCGACGGCCTATTCCTCACAGGAGCAGCCTCCGTCTTTCCCCAGCGCGTGCTCGATGCGGCTCTGTACTCTCTCCAGCACTTTCTCTCCGTCCGGCATGTGCCGGGCCAGCGTGCGCAGGAGCGAGAGCAACTGTTCGCGCTGCTCCGGCTCCATCTTCGTCAGGCTCTGAACGAGCGGGTCGCTTTCGTCCATGGGAGAGACTTCCCGCAGGAGCGACTCGCCCGCCGGAGTCAGGGAGATCGGAACCCGCCGCCGGTCGGCGGGGTCCCGTCCCCGCTCGATCAACCCCTTGCGCTCCAGCGCGTCAACGGCGGGGACGAGCGTAGAAGGGTCCAGCATAAACTGACGGCTCATCTCGCTGATCGTCCAGCGATGGTGATTGAGCGCCTGCATGATCCCGTACTGAAGGGCGGTCAGCCCCGGATGATGGGCGCAGAGACGCCCCTCCAGACTCCGGGCTGCCAGCTTGGCGAGAAAGCCAAACAGCATCCGAATTTCCATCGCCGTCCTGCGCGTTGTCTCGTCCATCGCCGTCTCCGCTCGCTCGCTGCGCTCCGCCGCATCCCCTCTGATGCCGGTTATCGGGACAGGGGCGACGCATGCATCGCCCCTACTCAGCCTTGCTGAACAACCATACCGCCGGAACGAGAAACACCAGCCCGAAGCCTGCCATGATCGCCGCGTCCACCCACAGAGGATGCAGGATCAGCATATCAAGGAACTGCGCGGGGATCGTCCCCTGCAATGCCATCCGCCGCAGCGCGTCCACGCCATAGGTCACCGGGTTGATCTTCGCCAGCCACTCCATCCACTGCGGCACGCCCTGAAGCGGGAAGAACGCCCCGGAGAGGAAGAACATCGGCATCAGGAGGAAGTTCATAATCATCTGGAATCCCTCCATCGAGCGTTGCCGGGCGGCGATCAGGATGCCCAGCGAGGTCATCATCGCCGCCATGAGCAGCATCAGCAGCACCAGAGACACGATCTGCCCCACGCTGAGCGTGATCCCCAGCAACGGGGCCAGCAACAGGATGATGGAGCCCTGGATCATGGCGATGGTGCTCCCGCCCGCCACCTTGCCCAGCGCGACCGCCGTCCGCGAGACCGGCGCGACCATCACCTCCTTCAAAAAGCCGAACTCCCGATCCCACACAATCGAGATGGCGGAGAAGATGGACGTGAACAGGACCGTCATCCCCAGAATGCCGGGGAACATGAATTGTTTGAAATCCAGACGCCCGCCTGCCAGCCCGGAGATGGCCGGGGCCAGCCCCCCGCCAAAGACGAACAGGAAAAGCAACGGCTGGGCCAGCGAGGCAATGATCCGCGAACGGTCGCGGATGTAGCGCAGCAGGTCGCGATACCAGATCGTGAAGATGCCTTTCAGGTTTCGACGCAACGTATCCATTACCGGTAATTCCTCCCTCTAGCGGTGCGGCGACCGCCCGCCGAACATCCGGCGGCGCTTCCGCATGTGGTCTCTGGCCCGATCGGCCTCCTCTTCCCGGATCGCCCGTCCCGTCAGCTTGATGAAAACGTCTTCCAGCGTGGGGCGGCGCAGATTGATGCTCTGCACCTCGACGGGCGTTCGGCTGTTGCTGAGCGTGGTCATCAGGCGGGGGATGAACTGATCGCCGTGATCCACCTCGATGAACAGTTGCCCGTCCGGGCCGGGGCGCGGCTCGATCTCGAACGCCGCCCGCAGCTTACGGGCGGCCAGTTCGTTGTCCGAGGTGCGCACCGCCACCACATCGCCGCCCACCAGCGCCTTGAGGTTTTCGGGCGTGTCAAGCGCGATGATCTGCCCGTGATCAATGATGGCGATCCGGTCGCAGATTTCGGCCTCGTCCATGTAGTGCGTGGTCAGGAAGATCGTCAGGTCTTCTTCCCGCCGCAGGCGGGTGATGTACTCCCAGATGTGGCGGCGAGTCTGCGGGTCGAGGCCGAGCGTCGGCTCGTCGAGGAACATCACCTTCGGGCGGTGCAACAGCCCCCGTGCGATTTCCAGCCTGCGCCGCATCCCGCCGGAGTAAGTCTGCACCAGCTTGTCGGCCTTGTCGCTCAGGTCCACCATCTCCAGCACTTCAGCCGCCCGCTCCTGAAAAAGGGGGCGGGAAAGGTCGTACAGCATCGCGTGGAACATCAGGTTCTCATATCCCGTCAGCCGGTCATCGAGGCTGGGGTCCTGGAAGATCAGCCCGATGGACTCGCGGACGGCGTTCTGCTGGGTGACGACATCGTAGCCGTTCACCGTTGCGTGGCCGGAGGTCGGGCGGAGCAGCGTACACAGCATGTTGATGGTGGTGCTTTTGCCCGCCCCGTTGGGGCCGAGGAAGCCGAATATCTCGCCCTGTTTCACCTCGAACGAAACGCCGTCAACTGCCGTCAGGTCCCCGAATTTCCTTACCAGTTCGCGGACTTCGATCACATTCATGCCTGTTCTCCTGTCATTCCTGTTGTGCAGGTCCCCGGTGTCTGGCTGTCGGTCGCTGACTTCCGGCAGCGGAATATTTGTATACCAAATATTTGTATGCCAATCATGCAGTGATTATATCAGCGGGTAGCGGGCTGTCAAGGAAGAGCGGCTGATCGCGTGGTGGCAGTTGCCTGAGCAGGGCGGGGATATTCGTTTATTCGGTAAACCGCATAGATCGGGGTGACCGGCGGGCGGCGTGTGGTATAATCGCCCTACACTGCCACACATCATAAAGGAGAGAAGGCTGGATGAGTTTCAAGCACATCGTCGTACCTGCTGACGGTGAACCCGTCACCGTTGAAGATGGACAGCTCCACGTCCCCGACCGCCCCATCATCGCCTTTATCGAGGGCGACGGCATCGGCTACGACATTATGACGGCCTCTAAACGCATCTGGGATGCCGCCGTCGAGAAGGCCTACGACGGACAGCGCAAGATCGCCTGGATGGAGATTTACGCCGGGGAGAAGGCAGCAGGCATCTACGATGGCGACTACCTGCCCGAAGAGACGTTCGAGGCGCTGCGCCAGTATTACATCGGCATCAAGGGGCCGCTGACCACACCGGTGGGGGGCGGGTTCCGAAGCCTGAATGTGACGCTGCGTCAGGTGCTTGATCTGTACGCCTGCATTCGTCCGGTGCGCTGGTTCAAGGGCGTTCCCAGCCCCCTGCGCGAGCCGGAAAAAACCAACGTCGTGATCTTCCGTGAGAACACCGAGGACGTTTACGCCGGAATCGAGTACGAGGCCGGTTCACCGGAAAACGAGAAGCTGGCCCGCTTTCTGCGCGAGGAGCTGGGCGCGAAGTTCTTTGAAGGCTCCGGGCTGGGCATCAAGCCGATCAGTGAGTTTGCCAGCAAGCGGCTGGTCCGCAAGGCGATCCAGTACGCCATTGACCGGGGCCTGAAGAGCGTCACGCTGGTGCATAAGGGCAACATCCAGAAGTACACCGAGGGAGCGTTCCGCAAGTGGGGCTATGAGGTCGCGGCGGAGGAATTCGGCGAGCAGACCATCAGCGAGGCCGATCTATGGTCGAAGTATGACGGCCAGCCACCGGCGGGCAGGATCGTCATCAAGGATCGCATCGCCGATATAATGTTCCAGCATTTGCTGCTGCGCCCCACCGAGTTCGACGTGATCGCCACCACCAACCTGAACGGCGACTACCTCTCGGACGCAGTGGCCGCTCAGGTGGGCGGGGTGGGCATCGCGCCGGGGGCCAATATCGGGGACTACATCGCCCTCTTCGAGGCCACACATGGAACTGCGCCCAAGTACACCAATCTGGACAAAGTGAACCCCGGTTCGTTGCTCTTCTCCGGCGTAATGATGTTAGAATATATGCAGTGGTGGGAAGCGGCTGAGTTGATCACGAAAGCCTACGAGGCCACCATTGAGCAGAAGATCGTCACCTATGACTTTGCCCGTCAGATGGAAGGAGCGCGCAAGGTTAAGACCTCGGAATTTGCGACCGCGATCATCGAGAACATGGCTGCCTTCTGACATGCGATATGCGCACTCCCTCATGGTAGGCTCCGAGAGCTACCCTCCGGGAGCGTCGGTGGGTATGCAGGGGCCTGAAAGAAGGGGGATGAGACCTTATGTCCACAAGCCCGGGCCTGGACGACTATTCACAAACAGAGCTTCTGAACAATCTGCGCTACGGTTCCCCCAGGGAGCAGGAAGAAGCGCTGACTCGTCTGGCTGCCGTGGGAGATGCTGAGGCGCTCGACGCCGTCGTTGAGTACCTGCTCGAACAACCGCCGGGCCTGGAGGTGACCGCGCTGGATACGCTTCAGGTGCTGGCTTACAAGTACGTTCCGGTTGATCGGTACAGTCTGGCAGAAGTCCTGATCCCCTTCCTGAGTGCGGAGAAGTGGCAGCATCGTCTGGCTGCCGCCCGCCTGTTGAGTACCCATCCGAACGAGCTGGCCGTTGAGCCGCTCCGTGACCTGATTGACGAGGCCCGCGAGAAGATCGCCAACGAGCCGCACCGGCGGCTCCTGCCGATGCCGACGCTCGTCGAGCGCAC
>DRKO01000487.1 GCA_011051745.1 Chloroflexota bacterium
CGGGCGGTATCTGGTGCGGAATCTGGAGGATGGCTGGCCGCGCACCAACCACCTGATCGCCGATCTAACCGGTCTGGCCTATCTGGGTATTCTGTTTCCAGAGTTCCCGGAAGCGTGGCGCTGGCGGAGCGTGGGGCTGTCCCACCTGTGGCGAGAGCTGGAGAGACAGGTCTACTCTGACGGCGTGAGCTACGAAGCCTCGCTCTCCTATCACCGGCTGGTTGCCGAGATGGCGTTGAGCGTGGCCGCACTGTGCGTCCTTAACGGGATCGGCGTACCGGCGCGGGCACAAGCCCGCCTGCGGGGGATGCTGGACGTGATCGCCGTTTGCACGCAGCCGGACGGATTGACTCCCCAGATCGGAGATGCAGACGACGGGCGGCTGCACATCCTGACCGTTCACCCCGACCGAACCCGGATCATGCGGGATCACCGGCATCTGCTGGCGCTGGGGGCGGCGGTGCTGGGGCACGGGGACATCCGGGCCGGGCCAGCCGATTCGGGGCTACGTGGCTGGATCAGCGCCGCCGGGCCTGAGTGGCAGGATGCGCTCTGGTGCTTCCCTTCCGGGGTGGCTCCCCGCCTGAGAGAGCTTCTGGCTGAAGCAGGTCGGGCAGACGAAACTTCCCTCTCGCGGGGCTTCGAGCAGGGCGGGCTGTACGTTCTGCGTCAGCGCGATTTCCACCTGACGGTTGACGCGGGCAGCGTCGGGCAAGAGGGGGTGGGCGGCCATGCGCATAACGACACGCTCAGCCTGACGCTCTGCGCCTATGGCCGCACGTTCCTGATCGATCCCGGCAGCTTTCTTTATACCTCTGATCCGGCGGCGCGGAACGCTTTTCGCTCGACGGCCTATCACAACGTGCTCCAGATCAACGATGAGGAGATCAACCGTCTGCCGGAGCGGGAGCTATTCCACCTGCCGCCGGATGCCCGCGTGACCGTCCATCGCTGGCTCTCAACCCCGGCCTATGACCTGTTCGACGCTTCGCACGATGGATACCGGAGACTCCGCCCTGCTGTCATCCATCGTCGCCGCATATGGTTTGACAGGACGCTTGATCTGTGGCTGCTGCGCGAGCAGCTCCTGCCTGTGGATGCCTCCGGCGCTCCTCCCGATGAGCCGGTTCGGGTGACGCTGTGGTTCCACTTCGCTCCCCTGCCGATCCGGCTGGACGAAACGCGCAACGCGGCCTACACAGAGACGGACTCAGGCCCCAATCTCATGATCCTACCACCGGGGGAGTTCCCCCTGCGGGTGGCGCTTGATGAAGGCTGGTACGCGCCCCGCTACGGCGTCCGGGAGCGCGTTCCGGTTGTCAAATTCACAGGGCGCGTTAAACTCCCTGCCGATATGACGTTGGTCTTATATCCCTGTCAGGGCCAGCCCGACCGGGACAGAGCGCACGCCGCCGGACTGGCAGCCGTCGCGAACTTTCTCAGGGCTCTGGCCTCTCCCGGAGATTGACACGCAGCGCATGAAGCAGGTCTTCTTTGACGGAAAGGGCAAACTGCTGTTGCAGGACGTTCCCGCACCGGCAACGCCGAAAAACGGCGCGCTGGTGCGCGTGTATGCCTCGCTGATCTCCAGCGGTACGGAGACGGCACAGGCTGCCGGAGGAGGTAGCCTGCTCCGCAAGGCGCTGGAACAGCCAGACCTGATCGGGCGGGCGGTGCAACTGGCCCTGCGCGAGGGCCTGAAGTTCACCGCCGGGGCCATCCGCGACATCTCCGAGACGTGGTTCCCGGTGGGGTACAGCGCGGCGGGGCTGGTTGTCGAGGCCGGAGCGGAGGCTCTCCACCTTCGGGCCGGAGATCGGGTCGCCTGCGCCGGAGCCGGGTTCGCCAACCACGCCGAATATGACGCCGTTCCCGTTAACCTGCTTGCCCCCGTTCCCGATGGCGTGACGTACCGGCAGGCCGCCTTTACGACGGTGGGGGCAATCGCTCTCCAGGGCGTGCGCCGGGCCGAGGCCACGCTGGGCGAGACGGTGGTCGTTGTCGGGCTGGGGCTGATCGGGCAGTTGACCGCCCAGTTGCTCGACGCGGCGGGCTGTGTCGTCATCGGCTCAGACCCCATCCCGGAGCGGCGCGAACTGGCCGCCCGTCTGGCGGGAGCCTGCACCATTGATCCCGGCCTGGGCGATGCTGCCGAACAGGTGATGGCGCGCACCGGCGGAACCGGTGCGGATAAGGTGATCCTCTGCGCGGCCACGCGCAGCAGCCAGCCGACCAATGAGGCGTTCAAGATGTGCCGCGAGCGCGGGCGCGTGGTCATGGTCGGCGCGATGGGGATGGACCTTGAGCGGACCGAGTTCTACAACCGTGAGCTGGATTTCGTGATCTCCCGCTCCGCCGGGCCGGGGCGTTATGATCGCAACTACGAAGAGCGGGGAGTAGATTACCCGATCGGGTACGTTCGCTGGACAGAGCAGCGCAACATGTCGGCCTTTCTGCGCCTGCTTGCCGACGGCAAGGTGGACGTTGACTCGCTGATCTCCGCCGAGTATCCCATCGAAGAGGCCGACGATGCCTATCAGGCTGTTCAGGAAGGGGCGCTGGCCGTTCTCCTGACTTACGGAGAGCCGGAAGAGCCGCTCGCCGTCCCGCAGCAATTTCTCCTCACGCGGGCCGCCCCTCCCGAACGTGGCAGGATCGGCGTGGCGCTGGTCGGGGCGGGCTCGTTCGCGCGGGCCGTGCATCTGCCCAATCTGAAGGCCAGTCCTTACTTTGAGGTGCGTGCCGTTGTCAGCGGGAGCGCCTCGGCCACTCAGGTGGCGCGGAAGGCCGGTGCGTCGCTGGCAACTACCAGCCTGACCGCCGGACTGGCTGATCCCGGCGTGGATGCCGTCCTGATCGCAACCAGGCATCATCTGCACGCGGAGCAGGCCATCGCCGCCCTGCAGATGGGGAAGCATGTCTTTGTCGAAAAGCCCATGGCGCTGAGCGTTGACGACTGCCGGGCGATGATCGAGACCGCCGGGGCGACAGGCGCTCTCCTGACAGTGGGGTTCAACCGGCGGGCCGCGCCGACGGCACGGGCGTTGAAAGCCGCACTGGATCAGGCCACCGGCCCACGCGTGATCACCTTCCGGGTGAACGCAGGCCCGCTTCCCGCCGACCACTGGCTGAACGATCCCCGCGAAGGCGGCGGGCGTCTGATGGGTGAGGGCGTGCACTTTATTGACTTCGTCTGTGGCATGGTTGAGGCAGAGCCGGTGAGCGTGAGCGCACAGGGCAGCTCCGACGGACAGGATTTTGTGATTACCATTCGTTTTGCGGATGAATCACTCGGCACGGTGATCTACACCGCCAGAGGCGATCCGGCCTTTCCAAAGGAACGGGTCGAGGCCTTCGCCGGGGGTGGTGTGGCCGTGCTGGATGACTTCCGCTCGCTCTCCCTGCACGGATTGCGCGGGCAGGAGATCAGGGGCAGGCAGGACAAAGGACATCGCGCCCTGCTCGACAACTTTGGCCGGGCGATCCGGGGTGAGGCTGACCTGATCATAACAGGGTACGATGGCCTGCGGGCAACGTGGATCGCGCTTGCTGCACTTGAGAGCATCCGGGCCGGACAGACGATCTCCCTGCACGAGTGGGCAGGCGACGACCCGCTCGCTCCGTCGGAGGAGGGCGATCCTGCATGACACACGGACCGCCGGGGCCGATCAGCGGACAGGATTTTATCATTCTCTCTACCCAGGACTGGGACGCCCTCCCGACGCGCAAGCATCGCTTTGCGCGTTGGTTTGCGGAAAGCGGCAACCGCGTTCTGTACGTCGAGCAGCAGATGCACTGGGCGGGCTGGCTGGTGGACATCCGCCAGCAATTCAGCCGGGCCTGGCGCTGGTTGCGCGGCCCGCGAGAGATCGCGCCGAATCTCTGGGTTTTCACCCTGCCGATCGTGCTGCCCTTCTTCCAGATGTCGGCGGCCATCAACCGGGTCAACAACGCCTTTCTCCTGCCCGTCCTGCGAGCCCAGATGCGGCGACTGGGATTCAGCGAGCCGATCCTGTGGACGTATACTCCGCATTCGGCGGACTTTGTGGGACGGCTGGGGGAGCGGGCTGCCGTCTATGAGTGCGTGGATGACTTTACATCGGCCAGAGGGCTGGTGGATGCGCGGGTGATCGGTCGGCTGGAGCGGCGGCTGATCGAGGCAGTTGATCTGCTGATCGTCACGGCTGAGGCACTGTACGAATCCAAGCGGGAGGGCGCGAAGCGCGTCGTGCTGGTTCCCAACGGGGTGGAGGCCGACCACCTCGCCCGCGCCGCCGACCCCGACCTGCCGGTTGCGGGGTCGCTCGCCGGACTGAAGCACCCCGTGATCGGCTTCCTCGGCAGCCTGAATTACTGGATTGATACCCGCCTGCTGGCCCGCCTCGCCAGGGAGCACCCCGAATGGACTCTCTTGTTCGTCGGCCCGCACGATCTGCTGGCCGATCTGGCCCCGCTGGAAGGGTTGCCGAACGTCGTAATGACCGGACGTGTGCCTTATGCGGATGTCCCCCGCTATGTCAAGGCGTTTGATGTGTGCGTCAACCCCTACGTTCTCGACGGGGTGGCGGAGCATTGCAGCCCGCTCAAGCTTTATGAGTACCTTGCCACAGGGAAGCCGGTCGTTTCGGTGGATATGCCGGAGGCACGTAAGTTCAAAGACCTGATCTACATAGCACATGACGGGGACGAGTTTGTGAAGCTGGTTGAGAAAGCCCTCGCCTCCGATGATGGGAAAGCGTCCCGCCGCATGGCGGAGGCACGCCACCATACCTGGCGGAGCCGGTTCGAGGAAGTTTCGGCGGCGCTGGCCGCTGTGCTACAGGGGAAAGACTGACAATGCCCCGACAGTCATCTGAGATTCAGGTCAGCATCGCCCGCAGCGGCGCGCGTCCGGAGCCGCGCACTCTGGTGATCATCCCTGCCTACAACGAGGAGGAGAGCCTGGGGCGCGTGATCCGGCAGGTCAAAGAGGCCGTGCCCTCGGCGGATATCGTCGTCATCAATGACGGCTCGACCGACGCCACCTCGGAGATCGCGGAAGGATACGGCGCGATTGTCCTCGATCTGCCCTACAATCTGGGGATCGGGTCGGCCATGCAGACCGGCTTCATGTTTGCGCGCAACTACGGCTATGACATCGCCGTGCAGGTGGACGGCGACGGCCAGCACGATCCGCACGAGATACCCGAACTGCTGGCCGTCCTCCAGAGCACGGATGCTGATGTGGTCATCGGGTCGCGCTACATCGAGGATCGGGGGTACATCACTCCCCGGCTGCGCCGTCTGGGGATCGTCATCCTGTCGGCCCTGATCTCGCTCCTCGTCCGGCAACACATCACCGATCCGACCTCTGGCTTCCGGGCGCTCAACCGCCGGGCGATTGATTTCTGTGCGGGCGATTATCCGTTTGACTATCCAGAGCCGGAGTCGGTTGTGACGTTCAGGCGCGCCGGGCTGAAAGTTCGGGAGATACCGGTCACAATGAATCCGCGCTACGGCGGGCAGTCGTCCATCACCCCGCTGCGCTCCGGTTATTACATGATCAAGGTCATCATGGCGATTATTATCAGCCTGTTGCGGCAACGGCCTCAGGCTGTGGGGGAGGTTTACCATGTTGAGTGAGATCGCGCGTGTTGAAATCCTCATGACTGCCGGGCCTATGCTCATGTTTCTTTTCGTCCTTGAGCTGGTGCGTCGTCGCCAGCTGCGGGAGGACTATTCCCTGCTCTGGCTGGCAACCTTCGGGGTGCTGGCGCTCCTGTCCCTCTTTCGCGACAGTTTTCTCTATCAGGTCGCGAACCTCATGGGCATCGCCTACCCTCCGGCAGCGCTCTTTGTGATCGGCTTCGGGTTGACGTTGCTGGTGCTGATCCAGTTCTCTCTGGTTATTACCCGACTGTCCACTCAGAACAAGCAGGCGGCCCAGCACATCGCGCTGCTGGGGGCCCGTGTGCGTGAGCTTGAGCGCAGGCTTGAAACTCAGGAGCAGAAGTAGCCTTGCTGGCGAACCTCGCGCGTTCACGCCGCTTTGTCTGGGTTGCTCTGGCGGCAGGGTTTATCCTGCGAGTCGGGGTTGCGTGGATGGCCTTCCCTCCGGAGCAGGCGCTCGTCAGCGACTCCCTGTACTATGTCCGGATCGCCCGCCACCCTCTGAGTCTGATAAACGGGGCGGACGTCACCTCTTCGGGACCGCTTTATCCTCTGTTCCTGATCCCTTTCTTCAGCTTCCTTCCCGACGATCTACCC
>DRKO01000488.1 GCA_011051745.1 Chloroflexota bacterium
ACCGGCCCGCGTTCTGGGGTACGGGGAGATCAGCACCGTTTTTGAGATTCAGGCGGAGGGCTGTCGGGGGCTGGCCTTCAAGCGCCTGCCCATCTTCCACACGCAGGAGGAACTCACGGCCTATCTCGTCACCTACGGGGAATACAATCGCCTGCTGGAAGAGGAGATTGGCATCCCTCTGCCGCCGCACGGCTACGCGGCTTTCCCCGGAGGGGGAGGCCGCCCCGTCTTTTACATCATCCAGCGACAGGAGCCGTCCTCGTCCGTCGGGCACAAGGTGATCCACCTGCTCCCGCCGGAGCAGATACTCGCCCTCTTCGAGCACCTGCTGCGCACCCTGCGGCGCGTGTGGGACTTCAACCGTCGGCAGGATCGCCTTCAGGTGGCAATTGACGGCCAGATTTCCAACTGGGCCGTACAGGGCTTTGAGGCCGGGCAGGCCCGCCTGCCCGATGAGGTCAGCCTGCTGTACGTGGACACCAGCACGCCGCTTTTCCGCATCGAGGGGAAGGAGCAGCTTAACCCGGAGCTATTCCTGCGCAGCGCCCCGTCGTTCCTCAGGTGGGTGCTCCGGCTTCTCTTCCTCGACGACGTGATGAACCGTTACTATGATTTCCATCTGGTCACGGTGGACGTGATCGCCAACTTCTACAAGGAGCAGCGGCCCGAGCTGATCCCCGACCTTGTCCGCGTGGCGAACGACTTTTTCGCCGGGGAGGGGGCCGACCTGAACGTGGAGCCGGTCAGCGAGGAGGAGGTACGTTCCTATTATCGCGAGGACGCGCTGATCTGGTCGCTCTATCTCTCCATGCGGCGGCTGGATCGCTTCCTCCATACCCGCATTCTGGGCAGGGAGTACCCCTACATCCTGCCGGGTCGGATCAGGCGGTAGGTGCCGCCCTCACTCCCCGAATATCGGAGTCGCTCACGGCAGGGGCAACAGCGCGTTGCCCCTGCTCCTGCTACGGACGGGCCGGTACGCCCTTCCTAGAACAGACTGGCCGGCACGTAGAGCGGGAAGATCGCGTGCAGCAGCAACCCCAGAATGAACAGCCCGCCCGCCAGCCGCGTAAAACGGAAGGCGATGGAGACGTACCACAGCGGCCAGACGGTGTAGCCTTCGGGTGGCTCCGCCGGTTTGGGTTGCGAGTAAAGCCTGAGCGTCTCGATCAGCATCGGGACGGAGAGGAACACCACCAGCAGCCACACGCTCAGAAAGCGCGTCAGCACCAGCGCCACCACGATGAAGTAAAAGGCCACCGCGATGATCCGGTTGAGCCACAGGGCGGCCTGCTCCCCGATGATGACCGGCAGGGTGTGAATCCCTTTAGGCCTGTCCATCGCGATTTTGTCAATGTGTTTGCCGAGCAAAACTGTCATCACCAGCAGCGCGTAGGGCAGCGAGGCGACTATCACCCAGGCGGGAATCTCTCCGGCGGTCACGAAGTACGTCCCGCCGATCATCAGCGGCCCCCAGACGAGCAACACGCCCACCTCGCCCAGCCCGATCCGCTTGAGGCGAAGCGGCGGCGCGGTGTAGAACACGCTGATGAACAGTCCGGCCAGCGCGAAGGCGATCACAAGCGGGCCACGCGCAACGGTCAGCACGATCAGGATCGCCAGATCGATCAGATTCAGCAGCAGGATCGCGTTGCGCACCTGCGCTCTGGTGACCAGCCCGGAGAGCAGAGGGTGGGGCGCGTACTGGGCGCGGACATAGTCTTCCTGAGTGTCCAGCCCCAGCGCCTCGTCGAAGTAGTCGTTGATCAGGTTGTTGGAGGCGTGGGCCACCCCCAGCCCGACAACTGAGAGGAGGAAATACAGCAGGTTGAAGTCGGGGTGACGGGCGGCCAGCAGCCCGCCGATCAGGCCGGAGGTCAGCGTCATCGAGAAGACGCAGGCCCGCGTCAGGATCAACCACTTGGAGACGGGGTCCATCACCCGGCTGCTGCTCAGGTTGCAGCTCAGGATGACTTCCTTCCAGTTGGCGAAGAGATCGGCGAGCGTCTGCCGCTTTTTGTGCTGGAGTTTGTCGGAGATCATCAGCCAGAATCCTCTTTCCGAAACTTTTACTTCCGGTTAAAAGTTTTGAACGTATCTGGAGTATACCGCTGTAGAGGGCTGGAGACGAACCCTTCTGCGGTGCGGGGCGCTCCGAGTCAAAAAGCAGGGCGGCCCATCGGACCGCCCCGCCGCTGATTCTCTGGATCGGGCGGGCTGTTACTTGGCGTAGTCCACGGCGCGGGTCTCGCGGATCACCGTCACCTTGATCTGCCCCGGATACTGCATCGAGTCTTCGATCTTTCTGGCGATGTCCTTGCTCAGCCGGATGGCCGCCAGATCGTCTATGTCGTCTGGCTTGACGATGATACGCACCTCACGTCCGGCCTGCAGGGCGTAGCTCTGGCTGACGCCCTCAAAGGAGTTGGCGATCTCCTCCAGCGTGCGCACGCGCTTGAGATAGCTCTCCAGGCTCTCGCGCCGTGCGCCGGGCCGCGCCCCGCTGATCGCATCGGCAGCCTCGACGATGATCGCCTCAACGTAGCGTTGCTCCACCTCGTGGTGGTGCGACTCAATGCAGTTGACGATTGCCTCTGGCACGCCGTAGCGGCGGCAGAACTCCGCGCCGATCAGGGCGTGCGTGCCCTCGATCTCGTGATCCATCGCCTTGCCGATGTCGTGCAGCAGGCCGCCCGCCTTTGCCACCTCGACGTTGGCTCCCAGCTCAGAGGCCAGCACACCGGCCAGCCGGGCCGTCTCGACGGCGTGGGCAAGCTGCTGCTGCCCGAAGCTGGTTCGGAACTTGAGCCGCCCCAGCATTTTGATCACCTCAGGGTGCAGGCCTGCAACCCCTGCATCGTAAGCGGCCCGCTCGCCTTCCTCGCGGATGATAGCTTCGACTTCCTTCCGCACATCGAGGATCAGCTTCTCGATCCGGGCCGGATGGATGCGCCCGTCCTGTACCAGACGCTCCAGCGCACGGCGGGCCACCTCCCGCCGGACCGGATCAAAGCTGCTGATCGTCACGGCCTCCGGCGTATCATCCACGATCACATCCACCCCGCTGGCCTGCTCGAAGGCACGGATGTTGCGCCCGTTGCGGCCAATGATCCGGCCTTTCATCTCGTCGCTGGGCAGGGGCACAACGGAGATCGTCACGTCGGCCACGTAGTCGGAGGCCACGCGCTGGATCGCCAGCGCGATCAGTTCACGGGCGCGTTCGTCCGCCTCCGCCGAAAGCTCATCCTCGACCTCGCGGATGCGGCGGGCCATATCGTTGCGGGCCTCCTCCTCGACCATGTTCAGCAGATGCTCACGGGCCTCATCCCGCGTCATCTCGGCCACCCGCTCGAGCGCGGCCAGACGCTCCACTTTGAGCTTCTCAAGCTCGCTCCGCTGGCGGTCGAGCTGGCTCTGCCGTTTGTTCAGGCGGGCCTCGCGCTCCTCAAGCTTCTCAAAGCGGTGGTCCAGTTGCTCGCGTCGCTTGCGCAGCCGGTCATCCTCGCGGTAGAGGTCGCGGCGACGCTTCTCCATCTCCCGCTCGACTTCGTCCCGTATCCGGAGCGCTTCATCCCGTGCCTCCTGAAGCACCTCCTGGGCGGCCAGCTCCGCCTCGGCGATGATGGCCTGCGCCTCGCTCTCGGCGCTCAGGCGCCGTGTGCGCGCCCGCTGCTTCAGCACAAAGTAGACGATCGCTCCCCCTGTTCCGATCCCGATCAGCAAACTGATCACAAGGAAGAAGACTAGATTGCTAAAAAAGGTCATTTCCTCAGTCCTCTCAATCCATCCCGAAGTTCAAGTTCTCGTCATCTTCTGTAGCGTGGGTGGAGACCTCGACCCAGAGGCGATCTAACACATCGCGCACAACGCCGTATGAGAAGCCCCGCCGTAGCAGGTAGTCCCCCAGCCGCTTGCGAAACGTCCGCTCGTCGGCGTCTTGGTAGCGGCGGAGGCGGGCCTTCGCCGCCCGGTAGGCGGCGTCCTCCTCGTCCATCTCCGCCAGAGCCGACTCGATCACCGGCTCAGGGACTCCTTTTTGCCTCAGTTCATAGCGCAACGCCCGCATGCTGCGGGGGCTGAAGTTCTCTCGGTTTTCCACCCAGAAACGGGCAAAGGCTTCGTCGTTCAACAGGCCCACTCTCTCCAGCCGCTCGATCACGGCCTCGACCGCCTCATCGCTGAAGCCTTTTTCTCGCAACCTGCGGCGCACTTCCTCGCTGCTGCGCGGACGGTAGGAGAGGAAGTGCAGAGCACGCTCATGGGCCCTCTCCACCTCGTCCAGGGCTTTCAGACGCTCGATTTCCTCGTCGCTCAGATGCTGCCCCTTGTGCAGCTTCGCCGCCTCGATCAACGCCAGTCCGAAGGCGAACTCACCGTCAATGTAAACGTTCACACGTTCTTTGTTGCGCTTCTGAGCGACCAGCGCCGTGATCGTTCCGCCCATCGGGTTCTTTCCTGCCACACGGGCCGGAGAGGCCCTTTCCAGAACACAAACAGCCGTGGCGGATCCACGGCTGCTCATGTGTTCCCTGGTTATACGCAAAAACCCTGGTTCTTACCCATGAACCGGGTCCGGTGACCGATTCAGTTGTTCGACGGCCTCTTCATGTCAAACGGAGGCCGTTTCCTCGGTATCCGGTTTTTTTGATTTCACGTCCCCTGCCGATGATACGAGGTCGGCAGGAGGGAATGACCAGAGCTGACTAGCAGAACCCAGTAGAGCGCGTGGATCGCGCCATTCTCTCATTCAGTTTTTGTGAGAACATCGAGGACGGGCCCGGCAAAGCCCCCTCGTGCCTCTGCCCTTTCAGGGCCTACGTCGAAACGAGCGCATCCTCAAACCAGACGGACGCAACGCGCCTCATCGGGCCTGCTATTCTTCAGAAGGCTGGATCAGGGGCGGAAGCCCGTAGGCTTCCCGGATCGCCTGATCGAGCTCCTGGCAGATCTCCGGGTGTTCCACCAGAGTAGCTTTCGCGTTCTCTCGCCCCTGGCCGAGCAATTCGCCGTTGTAGCGATAGAACGCTCCCCGCTTCTCGATGAGCCCTAACTCGGTAGCCAGGTCGAGCAGATCACCTTCATAGCTGATGCCCGTTCCGTACATGATATCGAACTCGGCCTCCCGGAAGGGCGCGGCGACCTTGTTCTTGGTGACCCGTACCCGCGTCCGGTTGCCGATGACCTCTCCGCCCTGCTTGATAGCCTGAATGCGCCGGATATCGAGGCGAACGGTCGCATAGAACTTGAGCGCCCGCCCGCCGGTAGTCGTCTCCGGGCTGCCGAACATCACGCCGATCTTCTCCCGCAACTGGTTGGTGAAGATCATGGCGGTGTTGCTCTGCTTGATCGCCCCCGACAGCTTTCGGAGCGCCTGGCTCATCAGCCGGGCCTGGAGGCCGACGTGGCTATCTCCCATCTCTCCCTCGATCTCAGCCCGCGGAACAAGCGCGGCCACCGAGTCGAGGACGATAACATCCACCGCGCCAGACCGCACCAGGGCCTCGGCGATCTCTAACGCCTGTTCCCCTGTATCGGGCTGGCTGATATACAGATCATCTATGTTGACGCCGATATTTTCGGCATATACCGGGTCCAGGGCATGCTCCATATCAATGAAGGCGCAGATACCGCCCAGCCGTTGCGCCTGGGCGATGATATGGAGGCAGAGGGTGGTTTTGCCCGACGACTCAGGGCCGTAAATCTCAGACACGCGCCCCCGCGGGATTCCCCCCACGCCAAGCGCGATGTCGAGCGAAAGAGCGCCGGTCGGGATGACATCCACCTGCAGGTGAGTCGCTTCCCCCAGACGCATGATCGTGCCTTCCCCGAAGCGTTTGGTTAACTCCTTCAGGGTCTTATCAAGCGAAGCTAAGCGACCATCATCGGGCATTTAGGTGTAACTCCTGGCAATTGAGCAATGAGACACGCTGCATCAGTGCCTTATTGACTGTGGTTAGTGTACAGCAAGCATAACGAATACGCAACTTACCTCTTAAATAATAGCACATATGAGCTAAAAAGGAAAGAGCGGCGGATTTTCAGGGGAGCGGTAAGGCCCGGCTCTGTGCTCCGATCCAGTACCCCTTTGCGGGCAACTGTGTTAAGATGCGCGTATGTCCGACGCATACCCGCTTGGCAAGCTACCTCCTGCGCTTCTGGCCGCCTTGCTGGGCCGTTATCCGCCCCGCGACCCCCGTGTGGTGCTCGGCCCCCGTCCGGGCGAGGACGCCGCCGTGCTGGATATAGGCGAGCGGTATCTGGTCGCCAAGACGGACCCCATCACATTCGCAACCGACGAGATCGGCTGGTACGCCGTCAACGTCAACGCCAACGACATCGCCACCACCGGCGGGCGGCCTCTCTGGTTCATGGCGACGCTTCTCTTTCCGGAGGGGCGGACGGATCGTGCGCTGGTCGAGCGAATCTACGATCAGATCGGGACTGCCTGCGAGGCGCTGGGCGTCAGCCTGATCGGCGGGCACAGCGAGATCACCTATGGCCTTGACCGGCCCGTTGTGGTCGGGGTGATGCTGGGGCTGGTCGAGAAAGACCGTCTGGTCACGACGGGGGGCGCACAGGCCGGGGATGTTCTGATCGTCACCAAAGGTGTTCCGGTCGAAGCAACCGCCATCATCGCGCGGGAGAAGGCCGATGTGCTGGGGAGCCGCTTCCCCGCCGATTTTCTGGCCCGTTGTGCCGGGTATCTGCACGATCCGGGCATCAGCGTGGTGCGCGACGCCCTGATCGCCGCACAGGCCGGGCGGGTTCACGCCATGCATGACCCGACCGAAGGCGGGCTGGCAACCGGTCTGTGGGAGATGGCCGAAGCTGCCGGAAAGCGTCTTCTGGTGGATCCCCGTCCGGCGATTCTGGAGGATGGGCGGGTGCTCTGTGGGGCGGTCGGCCTCGATCCGCTGGGGGCAATTGCCAGCGGGGCGTTGCTGCTGGCCGCTCATCCTGCCGACGAGGCGGCGATTGTGGCTGCTCTGGAAGCGGAGGGAATCCCTGCCTTCGCTGTCGGGCGTGTCGAGGATGGCCCCCCGGAGGTGATCGATCTCCGCACAGGGACCATGCTTCCCCGCCCCGCGCGGGACGAGATCGCGCGTCTGTTCGAGTGACACGAACGTAGCGGAGGGTTGTGCCCATGATTCCTGCCCAAGAGGCCCTGAGCAACAGGCTCAGCCGCTCTAAAGCCTCGCGTCATTTCAGAGATGCCCTGCTGATCTTCCTTCTGGCGCTGGCTGTGCTCCATATTGCGTACTACTTCCGGGTTGTGCTCCCCAGACCTTCG
>DRKO01000489.1 GCA_011051745.1 Chloroflexota bacterium
GAAGACCTGCGCCGCGAGATGTCCGCAGCCGCCATCCGGCGGGCGAGAGAGTACGCCTGGCCCCGCATCGCCGACCAGATTCAGCAACTGTACCTCGACTGCGTGGCGGACGTCAGGAAGCAGCCGGCAGAGGACAGATAGGGCAGCGGGGCGCACGCCACCCCGAGGGGAAAAGATCATCGCGGGGGTGGCGTGTATGCGCCACCCCCTGTGTCCGTCTTCTGAAAGACCCGCCGCGACCTTCACCCGGAAGAACCGTCAGCCTCCCAGTTCCTCCAGAATCTGATGCATGTAGGCCTCGACCTCGGCGGCCGTCCCGAGGCTGAGAGCCTGTTCGGCGATCTCGGCGGCGCGGTCGCTCGTTAGCTGGCGGATCAGCCACTTGGCCTCTGGAATGGCACGCGGAACCATGCTGAACTCATCCAGACCGAGGCCAACCAGAATCGGGATCGCCTTCTTCATCCCCGCCAGTTCGCCGCACATGCCCGTCCACTTCCCTTCGGCATGGGAAGCGTCTATCGTCTGCTTGATCAGGCGCAACACGGCGGGATGAAGGGGCTGGAACAGCTTCGCCACGCGCTCGTTGGTGCGATCCACCGCCAGAGTGTACTGGGTCAGGTCATTTGTGCCGAGGCTGAAGAAATCACATTCCTTCGCCAGCACATCGGCCAGAGCGACGGCGGCGGGGGTCTCCACCATGATGCCAACCGGCACATCGGGGGCATACTCCAGCCCCTCGGATTCCAGCTCGGCCCGCACCTCATCAAGGACAGCGTTCGCCTGCCGCAGCTCATCCAGCCCGCTGATCATGGGATACATGATCAGCACCCGGTGACCAACAGCGGCCCGCAGGATGGCGCGTAGCTGGGTTTTGAAGAGCGGGAGGTCATCCAGACAGATGCGGATCGCCCGCCAGCCGAGGAAGGGGTTTAGCTCGTCGGCGAACTCCAGATACGAGGGCGGCTTGTCCCCGCCGATGTCAAGCGTGCGGACGATGACCGGTCGGCCTTCCATCGCCTCAAAAATAGCGCGATAGACGCCGACCTGTTTCTCCTCCGACGGGGGGCGCGTATCCTGCAGATACAGGAACTCGGTTCGCAGCAGGCCGATCCCCTCGGCCCCGAACTGCACCGCCTCGCGGGCGGAGTCCAGGTCACCGACGTTCGCGCCGATCTCAACGCGGCGGCCATCGGCGGTATACGCATCCTCCCCGGCCACAGCCTGAACCTCGGCCAGACGGGCCTTCTGACGCTCGCGGGCCTTCTCGTAACGCTTGACCGTGCTCTGTCTGGGATCGACGATCACCACCCCTTCGGAGCCATCCAGAACAAGCGTCGCCCCATCGGGAATCTGATCCAGCGCCTCCACCCCCAGCCCGACCACCGCCGGTAAGCCCAGCGTGCGGGCCAGAATCGCAGTGTGCGAGGTCAGGCCACCCACAGCGGTGCAGAAACCCAGCGTTAGCTGTGGGTCAAGCCGGGCCGTGTCCGACGGGGTGAGGTCCTGGGCAACGATGATCGAGGGCTGGCTGAGCTTGTCAAGCGAAGTATCAGGCAGGCCAAGCAGGATGCGCAGGACGCGGCGACCGACATCCTGAACGTCAAGGGCGCGGGCGGCGAAATACTCGTCCTCCATCGCACTTAACTGAGCGGCGATGTCCTTGACCGCCTCCGATACGGCCTGCTCGATATTCCTGCCAGCTTCCACCCGCTTTTTGACCTCATCCTGAAGCATCGGGTCGCTGAGCATCATGGCGTGCGCGTCAAAAATGGCGGCGCTTTCCTCGTCGGCCCGCTCCAGAACAAGGTCCCGCAGGGTTGCCAGTTCCTCCCGCGCCTGCTCAGAGGCAGCCTCAAAGCGGGCCAGTTCCTCCTCCGGGGAAGCCGCCTTGCGCTGCGGGACTTCCAGATGGAGGGGCTGGTAGCGGAAGGCGGGGCCAATAGCGATCCCTTCCGAAGCAGCAATGCCCTGTAGTTTTCGTTCGCTCATGGGTATTCCCTGTTCACTCCAGAGGTTAGGGGAAGGTAATCAAATTTAACTCACCGGCTGCTCACGCTTCTGTGGCTGTGCCCGTTGGTGAGGTCACCAGAGAGCTTATTCTACCCGAAAGCGGCGATGGCGTGGAATCCCGATCAGACTCTGCCGTGTGATCGGGAAAATGCGACGAGGCAAGAGCGCAGCTACTCCCGGACGGGAACACCGCAGACCCGTGAGTAAATAGCCATCCGGTTACTCGCCGAAGTTGCTCTCAACCAGTTCTTTGAGAGCCGCCACCGCTTCATCAGCCTGCTCGCCCTCCGCCTCGATCACGATGGTATGCCCTTTGTTCACCCCCAGCGTCAGAACGGAGAGAATGCTCTTTGCATTGACCGGCTGCCCGTCTGTTGTCTTGTTGGCAATGGTGATATCGCAGGGGAAGCTTGAGGCCAGCTTTACGAACAGGGCCGCTGGCCGCGCGTGCAGCCCGACTTCATGTTGAACGGTGACTTCAACCTGTGGCACGACTCACTCCTTCGCAGATGTGTGATGATAGATGCATGGGACGCGACAGGAATCCGATAAATCCTCTCGTGTTCCTTCAGAGACCTTTCCTTGAAAAATGCCCTCCGCTCAAACCGCCTGCAGGGGGCTGGCCGGGGAATCTCAAACGGCAGGACGACCGGAGAACTCCTCCGCCACTCGTACAGGAGGCTCCACGTATCGGGGGGAGAATACCGGAGACGCCTCCGGCGGGCAAATCGCCGCCCCGGCCTGTCCCTGTCACAGTGCTCAGCCGTCGGGGTCTGCCTCAGAGTCGGGGGGCGAAGCCAGAGAAGCCAGTTCCTCCAGCGCCTCGGCGGCCAGTTCCTCCGGGGACAGCAGGGCCTTCACAACCTCAACGGACTTACGACGGGGCCAGAGGGCCATCTGAGGAGCTACAAACGGATAGCGCCTCTCATCAATCACGCTCTCCCAGGGGATTTCGATCTCGCGCAGGACGCGCTTAATTTTGGCTCCGGCGTGGATATCGGGGTGTTCTCGCATCTGATCCACCATCGCGCCGATCAGCCGCTTGCGGATACCGGAGAGGTTGACCCACGAGAAGACCATGACAAAGCCGTATATCAACACGATTGAGTTGATAAACAGGCTGTGCTCCTCATAAAAATAGAGAATCTGCACCCCGATCGGGCCGAGGAACGACTCAACTAGCGCACGGACCATGTGCTCACTCCGGCTTTCCCCGATAGGCGAGTGGGGCGTCGGATGACGCCCCACACCCACTCTCTATCGCTCATGCAAGAGCCTGCTAGTCAGTCCCCCCTGCCGGGGCAGGAGCCTCACCACCAGCAGCAGAACCACCGGGTGCGCCGGCTGCCCGCTCCCAGCCCTCCGGATTGCGGAGGTAGAAGAAGAGCACCACCGCCAGCAGAGCGATCAGGATGATCAGACCGATCCACTGGAGGCTGGCTACCAACGTCGTGAACACCCATGGCGTGGGCAGGAAGCCATCGGCAATCGAGACGATCATCGCAGCCCCTTCGGGGATATCGAAGTTGGCCGCGACGGCGCTCTCGGTCATAAGCGGCGCAAGGCTGTTGGCGAAGAAGAAGCCGACGGCCATCGCCACCGTGCCGATGATCACGATACGCACCACGTTACCGCGTGTGATGGGCGCAAAGATGGCAACCACGAAGGGGATCACCGCCAGGTCGGCGAACAGGATCACGCGGTTGCCGGGCAGGATGACGGACAGCAGGATGCTGATGGGAACCAGAATCAGGGAGGCCGAGATCACCGAGGGGTGACCGATCAGGATGGCCGAGTCGAGGCCGATGTAGACCTCACGCCCGGAGGCCCGCTTCTGCATGAACTCGCGGGCAGACTCGGAGATGGGGATCAGGCCCTCCATCAGAATCTGGACCATACGGGGGAGCAGGACCATCACCGCCGCCAGGTTGACGCCCAGCTTGAGGACGTCGGCCAGGAACTGGGTGAAGCCGCTCTCCGCAATGTCGGGGAAGAAGCCTAGGATGCCCAGGATCAGGCCGATGATCAGGCCCAGGATCATGGGGTCGCCGAAGGTGGGGCCAAACGTCTTCTGAATGGCCTCCGGGTCGGCGTCAAGGTCGCGCAGGCCGGGGATCTGGTCAATCACCCAGTTCAGGGGGATTGCCAGCGGGACGTAGGCAGATGATGTCCCGTGAGGGATCGAGATGCCGGGCAGGTTGTAGAAGTCCTGCACGGCAGGCGCCGTCCAGTCGGCGAAGAACAGCATGAGAGCCGCCATGATGGCTGCCGCAACCAGCCCCAGCTCAAGCTTCCCCGTCGCGGAAACGATCAGCGAACCAATGAACGCGAAGTGCCAGAAGTTCCAGACATCCACGTTGAGGGTCTTCGTCAGGCGGAGAACAAGCATCACGATGTTCACAGCCAGCGCGATGGGGATCACCCACAGCCCCACCGAGGAGCCAAAGGCAATCGCAGCCGCCGAGGGCCAGCCGACATCCACGATGTCGCGCTGAATACCCAGGTTGTTGACCATCGCCTGAGAAACATCGGTCAGCGAGTTCCACATCAGCCCGATGACCAGGTTAATGCCCACAAAGGCCACACCGATCACCACAGCCGAGCGGAACGCCCGCCCCAGCTTCGTGCCCAATGCGATAGCGAAGATGAAGATAAAGATGGGCAGAAGTACGAATGACCCCAGCGCGTTGAGGAAATCCTGTACTCCTTGCAGGAAATCCAGAAACGACATATCCTCTTGCCTCCTTCACGAAAGAACGTGGTGGAACGACCGAACAAGCGATCCCGTAACTGCGCGGGGCACATGGAAGGGGTATAAACTCACCGCTCCATGTTCCCCTTCCTCATGTAAGCTGGCATGCCTGTATCCGCTCTCCCCCTCCTTCCCCCCGAATGGACATTCAGGTTCCCACCGACAGAAAGGCGATGTCCCGGATGGCCGGTGCGCAGGTCGCCGGGTGGGCTAGTCTTTCTTGAGTTCTTCGATGATCTGCTGGAGAACCTGATCTTTCCCGATGCCGGTCAGAAAGGCCAGCCCCTGAATGACAGGGACTCCGAGGTCCTGCGCAACAGGTGTCGTCGTGACGATCAGGTCCGCTTCTTTGGCGAGCGTAGGGACCTCTGCCGCCTTGCACTGACGGGTGCGCACGGGGATGCCCGCTTCTTTGCAGGCTTCTTCAATGGCCTTGGCGACCACTGTGGAGGTGGCGATTGCGGTTCCGCAGGCCACCAGGACAACTTTCTCCTTGCTCATAAGTGCAACTCCTCTGCAAAGAAAACCACAGTTCTACAGCCTTCGACCGGGTCTCCTCGCCGTCGCAAACCGGCAGAGGGGCCTCTCAAGCCGGGGCTTCCAGTTCCTCCAGCACAGAGAAGACCTCCTCAGGCGTGGCTGCCGAGACAAGGCGGGAGACGATCTCAGGTTTCTGGAGGATACCGGCCACCTGCTGCAACATCTCGATCTGCGATTTGGGCTTGTCAAGCGCCAGCATAATGACCAGCCGAACGGGCACTTCCTCCTCCGGCTCAACCATATTATGGAAGACCACCGGCTTCTTAAGCGTGGCGAGAGCCAGAGCAGGCCGCCTGACGTACTCGATATCCACGTGGGGAATGGCGGCGTTGACATCTCCCCCCAGAGGTAAGCCGGTCGGCATGCTGGCCTCGCGGGCCAGCGTCGCCTCGACAAAACCATCCTTCACAAAACCGAGCCGGTTCAGGATGCCGCCCAGCTTTTCAATGACCTGGGTGGAGTTTCTGGCTTCCATCTGGAGGACGATTGCTTCAGGATGCAGAAGTTCGGTAATACCCATCTTCAAAAAGCCTCAAGAGAGCCGCCACTGGTTGGGAAAGGATAAGGGCTTTCTCTGAGCGGCGTTGATTCACAAATAGAAACACACTTCCTGCTCATAAGATAGCATCATTCTTTGTCATTTGTGCTTAAAATTCACATATGTGAAAACGCTCGCTTCTGTGGCGGACTACGCCACAGGAACCCGTGCTCCCTGCACGTCGGTTCTGCGGCCAGTCACATTTGTGAAGGGTTCACACAGATGTGCAATAATAGGTTATTATAGACTCGATGAGGAAAATGCCAGGCAGATGGAGGGGCGGCAGGTGGAGCCATGGCCGGTCAAATTGATTTATTTGAACAGCTTGACGAGGATCGCATTGATCTGCTGGCCCGCGTAGCCAGCATGTATTACGAACAGGGCATGTCGCAGCGCCAGATATCGCTCGAACTCGGCTATTCTCGCTCGGCCATCTCCCGCTTTCTGACTGAAGCACGCAACACCGGCATCGTCGAGATTCGTGTCAACCATCCTCTGAGGCGCAGCCCTGAGCTGGAAGCCACTCTCTGTGATCGCTTCGGCCTCAGGGAAGCCCGCGTTCTGGTCCGGCACATCTCCTCATACTCGGAGACACTCGCCCGGCTGGGCAGGCTGGCCGCCCGGCTGGTCGAGCAGCACATCCGTGAGGAGACCGTGCTGGGAATCTCATGGGGCACGGCGGTTTACGAGGTCGTTAACGCGCTGCGCCCGCGCCACGCCCCTCACATCCGGGTTGTCCAGTTGATCGGGGCACTGGACACGGAAGACCCGCGCATTGACGGGCCGGAGCTGGCCCGCTGGCTTGCCCGGCTGTTCGGCGGGCGCTATCAAACGCTCTCCGCCCCCCTGATAGTAGACACCGAAGCGGTGCGCAACGCGCTGCTCCGCGACAGCCGCATGCGCAACGTTCTTGAGCAGGCCCGCGATGTGGACCTGGCA
>DRKO01000490.1 GCA_011051745.1 Chloroflexota bacterium
CCTGAGCAACAGGCTCAGCCGCTCTAAAGCCTCGCGTCATTTCAGAGATGCCCTGCTGATCTTCCTTCTGGCGCTGGCTGTGCTCCATATTGCGTACTACTTCCGGGTTGTGCTCCCCAGACCTTCGCTGCGCTTTCTGGGCGGGGGCGATCCCTACGAGTACGACGGCCTCGCTCGCTCCCTGCTGGCCGGCAAGGGATTCAGCGATATCATGTTTGGCCTGCGTCCTCCGGGCTTTCCCTTGTTCATTGCCCTTGTGTATGTATTAGCAGGAGTACGGCCACACATTGTTGTCTTCTACCATCTCATCTTTGGAGCACTCACGGTCGTTGTTGTTTACAAGCTGTCCCTTCGACTCTTCCGGCAACGTTCGGTTGCCATCTTGACTGCCCTGCTCATGACCTTTGAGGTGGCCCACGTTGACTCTATCATCTCCATGATGAGCGAGCCGCTGCATAATCTCCTGCTGTTCATCGCGCTCTACTGGCTGGTCGTCTGCCTGCAGAGTGGGCGCTGGAGGGCGGCGCTGGCTGCCGGGGTCGCCATGGGGATGGCGCTGCTTACCCGTCCCATCAGCGCCTACTTTGCGTTGCTGCTGGGCCTGCTAGCGTTGATCTACCGGCCCCGCCTGTGGAAGCAGGTTCTCGCCTTCATCGCCATCTGTCTTGTCTGCTGGGCGGCCTGGAGCTATCGCAATCTCTACTACGCGGGCAACTTCTCGCTCTCGACAACCGGCAGCTACACCATGCTTTTCTATAAGATGGTCTCGGCTGAGAGCCACGCCACCGGTCGCCCGCCGGAGGAGGTGGCGACCGACATCGCCCTTGAGGTGGAGCGCCGTGTGGGCAACTACGAGATCACGCGCGAGGAGATCGCGGAGTATCCCGTCGGACGACCGGAGAACCTCCACGCCAACGATCCGGAACGGCAGGCGATTTTCAGGCAGATGGTGTTTGAGAAGGTGCGGGCTTACCCGCTCTGGACGGCGATCATGACCGCCGTCTCGCTGGTCAGGCAGTTTGAGGCGGATGAGGAATTTTTACTCCCGGTCTGGCTGCAACTGGCCCTGACCGCCATCTACCTGATGCTGGCCCTGATCGGCTACTGGCGAGCATGGGTGCGCCGCGAGACGCTCTTCCTGTTGCTCAGCCATGCCTCCATCGTCTACTACGCCGGAACAACAGCGCTGGTTTTGGCCGGGCTGTCCCATATCCGGCTTCGGACTCCCTACATGCCGTTTATCCTGATGTACGGTGCGCTGGGGATCGTCTATCTGGCCGGTCGCCGGGATCATAGAGTCGGGAGGGGAGCATCTCCGGCGTCGGGTTGATCTGACCGCTCATACCCAGATGATGAGCGCCATGCCGAGCAGGATCGCCGCCGCAAACACGAGCGCCAGCCCGTCCTGCCCGGCGTTGAGCGCCCGGTATAATCCGAAGGGCGCGGCGAGCGTCAGCACAAGGGCAACGGTCTGAATCGAGAATCGGTGCTGCTCTCGCCACTCCTTCAGCCCGGGGGATGTCCTTTCAGGAAGGCCCTGTTCTGTAGATTGGTGACTCATGTCTGCTCCTTCGCCTGATGATCGCATCGCTCGTCCTCACCCCCTCACGCTGGTGGGTGTCTTTGGCCTGTCGCTGCTGGCGCGGGGGTCGCTGCTCGCCGTCCGGCTGGGCATCGAGGGCGTCTCGCCTCGCTGGCTGGGTGGCAGCGACGTTCCCGGCTGGCTGGGTATGGCGAGTCATCTCTACCTCAACCGCGATCTCTCCTACTGGCTGATGGGGGCCCGTCCTCCGCTCTTCCCGCTGACGGTTGCGCTGGTCTACGCGCTGGGTGGCACAACCCTTCACGCCGCCATCCTGCAGGCCGTCTTCGGAGCGCTGACGCCGGTGCTGGGCTTCCTGCTGGCCCGCCGCCTGTTCCTCCGGCTTGATCTTCCCTCCCCGGAGCGGCTGGCCCTGCTGGCCGGGTGCGTCATGGCGCTTGATCCCGCTTCCGTCTCGGCGAGCGTCGCGCTGCTGGCCGAGCCGCTCTTCAACTTGCTATTCACAGCCTGCCTGCTCGCCCTGACGATCTTCATTCAGGAGCGGCGCTGGCAGGCGCTGGCGGCCAGTGCGCTCTGGATGGCGCTTGCCATGCTGACCCGTCCGACGGCCATCTACTTCTGGCTGGTTGCCCCCCTGATCCTGATCCCGCTGGTGCGCGAATGGTGGCGCCCCGTGCTCGTTCTGGCCGCCGTCGGGCTGGCCGTCTATCTGGGCTGGAGCTGGCGCAACCTGCGCTATCATGGCGTCTTCACCTACTCGCTACAGACCAACTTCAGCCTGCTCTTTTTGCGGGCGCTTTCCGCCGAGCATCTGGCGACGGGCGCATCTCCGGACGACCTTCAGGTTGCCTACGTGCGCGATCTATACCTCGGCATCGGCGATACCGGGGCGGCGGAACTGGCCGCTCCAGAGCACTTCTGGCGCTTTCTCGTCGCCGACAGTCCGGCGCTCTACCGGCAGATGGGACGAATGGCCCGTGAGAAGCTGCTGCGCTACTGGCCGTATGCGTTGCTGAGCACCGGTGTGGGGGCGTGGCGGATGTTCGGGATCACGAATTCTCTCCCTGGCCGGTTCCGGCCCTTTGAGCTGGTCTACCACCTGCTGCTTTACGGCCTCGTCGTCTGGGGAGCGTGGCAGGCCTTCCGGCGCAGGGACTGGGGAATCCTGCTCCTGACGCTGATCCCGATCCTCTACGTCACCGGCCTGACGTTGCTCGCACAGACTTCGGCCATGGATACCCGTATGCGGACTCCGATCACCGCTCCTCTCGTCATTCTGGCCGTCTACGGGCTGGGGCGATTGCTCAGGCGGTCAGAAGGTCGCCAGCAGCCAGGCCAGCAGAGCGACCAGCCCGATCGGGATCAGGCCGTAGCTTAGCATCCGGCTGATCACGTCGCCTTCCTTGCCGCCCAGCCCGACCGTGCTGCACCCCACGATCACCTTCGCCGGGGCGAGCACGCTACCCAGCGCGCCGCCTGCCGTCTGGGCGGCCAGAATCAGCGTCACGCTCAGGCCGAGCAGTTCCGCCGTCTGCTGCTGAAGCGCCCCGAAGACGACGTTCGAGTTGGTGTTGCTGCCGGTCATGAATGCCCCCAGCGCCCCGACGAAAGGCGCGACTGCCGGGTAGGCCGCCTGGCCCACGCTGGCGCTGATGCCCTGTGCCAGCAGGTTTGTCATTCCGGCGTGGCTCATGATCGTTGCCATGCCGACCATCGCCGCGATCCCCAGGCTGGACTTGACGGCCCCCCGCGCCACTTTCGTCAGGATGCGCCCCGCCGCACCGGGTTGATAATATCCGGCCACCTGATAGATGCCGTAGGCGATCAGCGACGTGTAAAGCAGGATCGCGCCCGGATGCCCGAACAGGCTGATCCGGCGGCCCGGTCCGGCTGGCGTCACCCAGCCCTGCGCGGTCACCAGCTCCGGGAACTGAAGCGTCAGCCGAACGCTGTTGAAAAGCGTCTTGACCGGCGGAATCAGGTTGATCGCAAACGCCAGAGCAATCAGCACCGCATACGCGGAGAGCGAGATCACCAGCGAGCGCTGTTTCCCGTCATCGGGTGGGGCGTCGGCTGGCGCGTCTGCCAGCCCCTCGGCGATTGTGGCCTTCTCTTCATCATGCGCATGATGGTAAAGCGGTAACCGCGTCAGCCCCACGCCGACCACCAGACCGGCCAGCGCCGCCCCCGTCGCCCCCAGCGTCCACAGGCCATGTGTCGCCAGAAGGTACTGCACCACGCCCATCACGGCGCTCAGCGTCAGGATGGCGGGCAGTCCGCGCAGCATCCCCTTCCAGCCACTGCCAGCATGCGCGACGATCGCGCCGCACACCGCCGAGGCCGCGCCCAGCAGGAGCGCCGCTTCCGGGGCCAGAATCTCACCCGGCAGGTCGGTGGCCGCCATCAACGCCATAAAGGACGTTGCCAGCGAGCCGAACGTCACCGCCCAGCCGTGCCCGATGGAGGCCATCACGACCGCCTGCACCGGCCCGAACCCCAGCCCGACCAGCAGCGGGGCCACGACGGCCACCGGCACGCCGAAGCCCCCCATCCCCTGCAGAAAAGACACAAACACCCAGCCGAGCAGCAACCCCTGCATCATCCGATCGGCGGTCAGAGAGGGCAGACGCTCCCCGATGATCCGCACCGCCCCCGCTTCGTCGGCGATGTGGAAGAGTAACAGCGCCGTCCAGATGATATACAGCACGTCCAGAGTGAGCAGCACGCCTTTGACCTGGGCGTAGCCGAGCACGCGCGGCCCGGCCCCG
>DRKO01000491.1 GCA_011051745.1 Chloroflexota bacterium
AGCTTCTCGAATTCCTCCCCGGCCTCGATGCGATCCAGAATGGCCTGCGCCTCTTCCTCCGTCTCGACCAGAATATGAGCGGCGTGTACGACGATCTTGGTCTGATCCGCTTCCAAGTTGAGAGCCTCCATGAGGCGCTCCCGCAAGAGTTGCGTCCGCGCGTAGTCCTTTATCAGTTCTCTGGCCCGTTCTTCGGAGATACCCGCAAACTCGCTGACCCCTCCCAGCAGGCCGGAGAGCGCCTGATTATAGTCCTCCTCGGTCATCGGCTCTCGCGTGGGAGGCGGTGGCAACGTGGGGGTGATGGTCGGCGGCTCGCTGGGGGTGGGAGTGATGGTCGGCGTGGCGGTGGGGGTCACACCCGGCTCCAGTGTAGGGCTGGGCGTGGGGGTTAGCGTGTACACAAACGTCGGCGTCAGGGTAGGCGTTGAGGTAGGCCCGGCGGGGGTCGGCGTACTGGTGGACGTCGGAGCAGTCCCATCGGCATAGTAGCCGAAGAGGCGTTGCATCTCCGCTTCGACCTCCTCCTCCGAGACTTCGATGCCCATCTCTGCTGCTTTCTGGCGGATGATGATCTCTTCGATCATCGCGTCCAGAGTCATCTGTCCGAAGAAAGAGGCATCCATCCCCGCCGGAAGAGGCTGTCCACCCGTTTGCAGGTAGTAATCAAAAAGCACGCGCTCCTGAAACTCTGCAACGGTGATTTTCTCTCCGTTGACTGTGGCGATGGCCCGACGGGGGATCAGATACCACTCATTGATAAAGGCAAAGGCGATCACCCCGATAACAGCCGCTGCCACCACCAGAGTCCCGACCAGGACCATTCGCTGCATTCGGGCTTCGCGCTGGGCGCGTGGAAGGCGCTTTCGTGTCAATCTGGGCTGGGTAGACTTCTTTGCCATGGGATTTCGGCGGCAAGTGTGCTTGTCACAAAAGATAAGGGCTGCAGGGAGGCAGCGCAGAGAGCCGCCTTGCCTCCTTTCTGTGTTCCTGAGGCGGGGGAAGGTTATTCCACGCCGGGATCGGTTAAGCAGGACAATGAAAGGGCCTAGACTCGTTGTCTACGCCCTTCATAATCTCATCGTGACGGAACTTACTGATTCTCGCGAATATGTTCACTGGTGAAGGGGAGCAGCGCCATGTGCCTGGCCCGCTTGATGGCCTTCGCCAGCGCGCGTTGCTGTTTGGCCGTCACACCGGTCTGGCGTCGTGGCCGGATCTTCCCCCGGTCAGTCAGGAACAGACGGAGAAGCTCATAGTCCTTGTAGTCGAAGTGTGTGGCATCCCCGACTTTCTCAATGTAGAAGCTTCGTGCCCGCGAACGTCGCCGAAAGCGACGGTTTCCCCTTCTGGGTCGCTCGGAGCGACGCGCCTCACTGCTACGGGGAGCCTCCTGGCTCGGCGCGGCAGCCGGTGTGCTGGTTTCCGCCGGACTCTCAGATGTCTGGCTCTCGTTAGCTGTTGCTTCGTCCAAGTTGCGTACTCCTTATTTATCCGGTAAACCCTGCGTGTCTCAGGATTGGGTTATCTGTGTTCCAGTGCCTCCTGGCATCAGAAGGCGAACTGTTCATTGTTGTTATTGTTGCTGCCGGGGGCCTCATCAGACCCGGGGCTGGAGCCAAAGTTGGCCCGGCGGTCACCCAGTACGATCATCTCGCTGGCGACGAGCTCAGTCCGGTAATGCTTCTTGCCATCCTCATCTTCCCAGCCACGCGTTTGCAGGCGACCTTCCACATAGACCTGCTGGCCCTTATTGAGATACTGGTTGCAGATCTCGGCCAGTGTCCCCCATGCAACAACGTTAAACCACTCCGACTCCTCGTGACGTTCACCTTCCGCCGAAGTCCACGTTCGCGTTGTAACGACGCTGAATGAGGTGACGGGCCGACCGCTGGGCGTATAGCGCATTTCAGGGTCACGCCCCAGGTGGCCTATTACCATGACTTTGTTAAGTCCCCTGCTCATAGATTGATCTCCTCGATTACAACCAGCGACCAACTCTCAAGTTCTAGCCCCCTTGGCTATGTTTTGCGTGCAGCGACGGACTGGATGATGCTATTCATCCTCACGCACGATCAGGTAGCGCAGAATTGTTTCAGAGATCCGGAGGTTGCGCTCCAGCTCTGCGGGTGCGTCCGGCGGCATCTCGGTCTTCAGGAAGAGGTAGTAGCCGTCCCGTTGCTTCTCTATCGGGTAGGCCAGCCGTCGGCGTCCCCAGTGGTTGACATCAACGACCTTGCCACCGTTGGCCTCGATCCAGCCCTGGATCGTCTCAAGGTGGGACGAAATCTCCTCATCCGAAAGATCGGCTCGCAGGATAACTCCAACTTCATATGTGCGCACGAGAAAGTATCTCCTTTCCATGGGCTTGCCCTGTCTGGTGTCTAGGGGGTGGACATCTCAGGGCGGAAAGGCTCCTAGCAGAAAAGCTATTTGCCTGATTCATTAGTGGGCTGTAGTTTAGCACGTTCGCTTCCCGGCGGCAACGTTTTCGGCCCGCTTTTCTTGCCTCTATCCCACCGGATTGTTATAATTAGTCTTGCATGGCGATGTAGCTCAATGGCAGAGCAGCGGACTCATAAGCCGCGGGTTACTGGTTCAAATCCAGTCATCGCCACCAAAGCAAGGGGGAACGTACCACGTTCTACACAGGCGGCCCTTCCAGCGGGCCGTCTTTTTTATTGTGATGTGATCTGAAGAGTGCTATAATGAGCCTGAACAGTAACCTTGAGCCTGCGCAGGAGATATGTTCCGATGTTCCGTAATCTTGGCCCGGTAGAACTGCTCATCATTCTGGCGATCGTTGTACTCCTCTTTGGCGTCGGGCGCGTTTCGCAGATCGGCAGGGAGTTAGGCACGGCGATCAGCGAGTTTCGCAAGGGCCTGAGCGAGGAGAGCGAGAGCGAAGCAGAGGCCACAGAGGAAGCAAAGAAAGAATCCTGAAACCAGCCGTGATCTCTGGAAGGATTCCTTGACGCCCCGCTCGATCGGGGCGTTTGCATTTCCACGCAGGACAAACCGGCTATTTTTCCCTTTCAGGCCCCGTGTTTCTGTGTTAGACTGACGACGCGCTGCCTGTCTCAGAGAGATAAGGTGCTTCTGTGGCGAACTACACGATTGACGGCGAAGCGATTATAGAGTTCCTTGTGGGGTTGCTCAACATACCCAGCCCGACCGGCTTCCATGAGCAGGCTATCGCTTACTGCAAGAGCGCTTTCTCGGCCCTTCCTCTCTCCCTGAGCCAGAGCCGAAAAGGAGCCCTGCTCGGTGTCTGGGAGGGGAGTAATCGTGACGCGCCCCGGGGCCTGACAGCCCATGTGGACACACTTGGCGCTATGGTCTCGCAGATCAAGGGCAACGGGCGATTGAAACTCTCTCAGCTCGGTGGCTGGGCCTGGGGTTCGGTCGAGGGCGAGGGGGTCACGGTTTACACACGCGCCGGGAAAGAAGTGCGGGGCACGATCCTGCCGGTAAAAGCCTCTGTGCACATCTACGGTTCGGAGGCGCGCGACTTCAAGCGGGAAGCCGACTCCTACGAGGTGCGGCTCGATGCCATCACCTCCTCGGCCAGCGAGACTCGCGCACTGGGAGTTTCGGTTGGCGACTTTGTCGCGTTTGACCCGCGTGTGGAGGTTGGGGAGGCTGGCTTCATCCGCTCCCGTCATCTCGACGACAAGGCGGGGGTAGCCTGCCTGTATGGCGCTCTCAGGGCGCTGGCCGATGCTGGTCTGGAACCTGCGCAGCAGACCGTTATTCATCTCAGCAACTACGAAGAGGTTGGGCACGGGGCTGCTGCGGGCTGGCCTGTCGAGCTGGCCGAACTCCTGACGATAGACATGGCAGCCGCTGGTGGGCCTCAGAACTCCAATGAGTTTTCGGTCGGTATTTGTGCCAAGGATACCGGTGGGCCATATCACACCGAGATGACGCGCCGGTTGATCGATCTTGCGGAAAGGGCGGAAATCCCGTACCGGGTGGACATCTATCCCTATTATGGCTCGGATGGCGAGGCTTACTGGCGGGCCGGGGGTGACGTGATCGTCGGTCTGATTGGCCCCGGCGTGGATGCTTCTCACCACTATGAACGCACACACAGGGACAGCCTTATTGCCACCGCCCGCCTGATCGCCGAGTATCTGCTGGCGGGCTGATACAGGCCATGCTCATCGTTGACGCTCACGAAGATATCGCCTGGAATGTGCTCACCTTTGGGCGGGATTACCGGCATAGCGCTGCCTGGATCAGGGAGCGTGAGGCTGGGACACCGATCCCCCGTCACAACGGCAATACGCTGCTGGGCAAAGACGACTGGCTACGGGGTGAGGTGGGGGTCATCTTCGCCACCCTGTTCATCTCGCCTCTGCGGCGACGGCTTGGTGACTGGGAGACTCAGTCATATGCCAGCGCGGAGGAGGCCTATCGCCTCGCCAGTGCTCAGTTGGATACCTATCACCGCCTTGTTGAGGAAGATGAGACCTTCCGGCTTATAGGCTCCCGGAGCGACCTGGAGGAAGTTCTGGCAACCTGGGAGCAGGAACGCCCCTCCGAGGAGCGCCGCGTCGGGCTGGTCCCCCTCATGGAGGGGGCCGATCCGATCCTTAACCCGGAGCAGGTTGAGGAGTGGTACGAACGGGGCCTGCGAGTGGTCGGCCTGGCATGGGAGGGTACGCGCTATGCCGGAGGGACTCATGAACCCGGCCCTCTCACTTCGGCTGGCCGCGACCTGATCGCCGCTATGGCAGAACTCGGCATGATCCTGGATCTGAGCCACCTTGCCGAGGAGGCGTATTATCAGGCTGTCGAGGAGTATGAGGGTCACCTGATCGCCAGTCACAGCAACCCGCGCCGCTTTCTCCCCACCAGCCGGGGCCTCTCGGACAGAATGATTCAGGTGCTGGCGGAGCGAGACGGCGTGGTCGGCATTGTGCCGTACAACGCCTTTCTGAAACCGGGCTGGAGGCGGGGCGACAGGAAAGAAGAGGTCCGCATCGAAAGCGTGGCGGCTGCCATTGACCATGTCTGTCAGGTGACCGGGAGCGTTGCGCACGTAGGGATCGGAACGGATTTCGATGGCGGGCTGGGCGTCGAGCACGTCCCCGCGGAGATTGATACGATCGCCGACCTTCAGAAACTCGTCGAACCGCTTGGCCGCAGAGGATACACGGAGGACCATATCGCAGCGATATTCAACGGCAACTGGCTGCGAGTCCTGCGGGCGGCTCTGCCGGAGTAGTGGCGGTTCAGATGGGGTCTTTCAGCCCGTCCGCTTGCCCCGCTGGCTATGCTTAGCGGATAATATAAGAGACCGCCCGCTGTGGGAAGACACGGATAGGCGACGATGAGCCGTCTTGCGCAATTAGGCGTATTTATCACCGTCCTGGGAGGGGTGATTCTCTTCCTGGGGCTTTTCCCCTTTGCCGTGGACGCGGACGCCACGCCCGGCATCGGAATGGCTCAGATGGGAGCCATGCTAACGGGCCTGTTTATGCTGGTGCTTGGCGCATACGTGGTCGTTTATGCAATGGTTCACCGGGGACGGCCCCGCACTCTGATGCGGGATATCGGTATACGGATGGGCATGACCGGCCTTGTTTTCGCGGCGGCGGCAACGCTGGCAGATGTGATGGGATTCGGATCGCATACAACGGAAAGCGGCCCTCTGTTCGGCTGGCTTCAGGCAACAGGGATGCTGATCGGCTTCGGCATCGCCTCGCTGGGCGTCATCATCTACGGGATGACGCGCTCCTGACCCTGAATCGCCGGGACCACTTCCGCCTCTGCAAGGGTGCTCCTTCAGGGGGGAGTGGATTTCCAGAGGGACAGGTGGGAGAAATATAGCGTTATGGCTATTGCGCTTCTGATATTGTATGTTGTTCTCATCATCGGGCTGCTTGTGTGGGGAGGGATCGTTGGCCTGCGCTTCAAGGGGACCTTAAAGCCAGCCCCTCCGCCAGCGCGTCTCCCCGCCGTCTCTACGATTGTCCCCGCCCGTAACGAGGAACTCAACATAGATCGCTGCGTGCGAGGTCTGCTCCGCCAGGATTATCCCAATCTGGAGATGATCTTCGTGGATGATGACTCCAGCGACGCCACTCCCGAAATCCTGGCTCGCCACGCTGCCCGCGATCACCGCGTCAAAGTGGTCCAGACGGGCGGCAAGCCGGAAGGATGGAATGGTAAGCAGTGGGCCTGCCACTGCGGCGCGCAGGCCGCTACCGGCGAGTGGTTCTGCTTTATGGATGCCGACACCTACGCCGAGCCACACCTGATCAGCCGCACGGTTGCCTTTGCCGAGGCCAATCAGATTGACATGCTCACCCTCCAGCCCTGGTACGAGATAAGAGGACTGTGGGAGCGCATCGTCCTGCCCGCTGGTCTTCTGCCGTTGCTGCTGGTCTTTCCTCCGGATCGCGTTAACAATCCGGAAGACGACCTTGTGATGGCGAACGGGCAGTTTATTCTGATCCGGCGCCCGGTATACGAGGCAGTAGATGGACATGCGGGCATCCGTGACCGCATGATGGACGATTTCTCACTGGCCGAAAGCGTCAAGCGGGCCGGTTATCGTCTCTTCGTAGCCGAGGGCATGGATCTGATGCGTGTGCGTCTGTATACCAACCTGAAAGAGATCTGGCGGGGGGCGCTCAAGGCGGCTGTTGAAATCTCCGGTGGGTGGATGACATCTGTCCTCGGCCTGCTCCTTAACATCTTGATCAACGTTGCCCCTGTCTTCCTCCTCGCCGGAGCTGTGCTCGTGGGTGCTCGCCCGGTGGCTTTGATCCTGAGTGCGGTCGTCCTCCTTCAGGTGTTGTACTACGGGACGGTCCGGATTGCGGCGTTTCGCGCGCCGCCCTGGTCGGCTATCACCTATCCTTTCGGGAGCCTGATCGTCTCCATCATCTTGCTTGACGGGATGATCCGGGTCGCGAGCGGGCGAGATATCCGGTGGAAAGACCGGCCAGTGCTGGGAACTCCCGTTCCATCGGTGAAGAAGCGCTTGTTTGATAGGAAGAGGTCCTGAGACTCGGTCGCTTTCGCGTTGGGATCAGTGAGTGGGATGGTAGGTTGTGTGGCACAATGGTGCGATACGGGTTGCCCGTCTGGGCGGCATCGCGGTTGATATCCATCTTACCTTTGGGCTGGTAATTCTGTGGGGAGCCTGGCAGGGGTGGCTCCAGTACGGGGGCCTGCCGGGGGCCGCTTATGGTATACTGGCTATCCTTCTGCTCTTTTTGTGCGTCCTGCTGCACGAACTGGGTCACGCCCGGCAGGCACGCGCCCTCGGGCTGGTTGTGCGGCGGGTTGTGCTGCTTCCGATCGGCGGCCTTGCCTCCCTGGAGACCTATCCGGCTTATCCGCGCCATGAGTTGATGATCGCGCTGGCCGGGCCGCTGGTCAACCTGGGGCTGGCTTTCCTGACAGGTGTGCTGGTCTCTTTCCTGATTCCGCCGGGGGCATGGGGTAAGCACCTGCTCCTCTCCTTCTTCTCTGCTCCCACTTTCTCCAGCATTCTCCTTTATCTGCTGGCTGCCAACGTGATCCTTTTCCTGTTTAACATGCTCCCCGCGTTCCCGATGGACGGCGGGCGAGTTCTGCGGGCCGGGCTGGCGCTGGTGCTCGATTATGAGGTGGCGACGCGGATAGCAGCCTGGCTGGGGCGTCTGATGGCCGTTGGAATGGCGATCATCGGCGCGGTGGGCTGGCCGCCCGCCGGTGTTCCACCCAGTCCGGCCATGCTCGTCATCGCCATAGTTATTTTTCTGGGGGCGCGTCATGAGGAGTTGTACGTGCGTCGCCAGCGTGCTCTTGTCCGCGTTGAGGTTGGGGATATCTGCCAGCGCTCGGTTGAGACGACGGCCCCCTGGCAGGTCGTCACCACCGGCCTGATTCGCAAGCTGTTCCGCTATGAGGGGGCAATGCCGGTTGTGGTAGATGGCCGTCTGGTTGGCCTGCTGACCTATCAGGACGTGCAGCGCGGGATGAGGAGGTACAACAGCAACAGTAAGGTGACAGTTGCTCATCTGATGCGGACGGAGTTTCCTGTCCTGAAGCTTCGC
>DRKO01000492.1 GCA_011051745.1 Chloroflexota bacterium
AACGGCAGCATCTCAATGGTCGTGGAAGACACGCTGGCCGTCAAAGAAGAGATTGAAAACCTGGTGGCTGGGATGGCCGATGAGGGGGCGTTTGTCGTCTCCAGCAACGAGTATGACGGCGTCGAAGGCGGATCACCGTACATCAATATGACGATCCGTGTCCCTGCCTCCCGCTTTGATGAAGTGATGGACTGGCTGGCCGGGCTGGCTGTTGAGGGAACCAGCCCTGAGCGCAGCGAGACGGCTCAGGACGTGACCGAGGAGTACGTGGACCTGCAATCCCGTCTGGAGAGTCTGGAGGCCGCCCGCGACCGCCTGCTTGAGATTATGAGCGAGGCCCAGACGACCGAAGACCTGCTCATGGCGGAACAGCAACTCACCCAGCGCGAGGCCGAGATCGAGTCGATCAAGGGACGGATGCAGTATCTGGCCGAGTCGGCCCGCCTCTCCCGAATTGACATCGAACTGCGGCCTTATGTGCTCAGCCAGCCGGTTGATACGCGCTGGCGGCCTGCCGAGACAGCCCGCCGGGCCATCGAGGCGCTGGTAGACAGCCTGCGCGGTTTTGGCGATTTCCTGATCTTCTTCCTGATCGCCGTCGCCCCCTGGCTGCTTCTGGCCGGGCTGGTCGTCTACGGGATCATACGCTTTGTGCAGGCTCGCATCCGGCGGGGCAGGGAGAGGCAATCCTCCTCCCCTGATCCGGGCACATAACATACGCACCGGCCCTTAGCGGGATAATAATCGGCGGCGTCGGAGAAAAGCCCCGATGCCGCCGATTCTGCTTATTCCTGTGGCGAGCCGCCGCCAAACTCGGCCTCGATCTCCGTCCAGACCTCATCGGGGATGCTGAACTCGTGCTCCGGGGCAGGGAAAGCGCGGGAACGCACATCCTGCCGGTAACGCTCAAAGGCCTCACGCATTGTGCCTGCAAGGTCGGCATACTGCTTGACAAACTTCGGCCTGAAGCGGTCGAACAGCCCCAGCAGGTCATGAGTCACCAGCACCTGCCCATCGCAGCCCGCCCCCGCGCCGATGCCGATCGTGGGAACACGCACCGAGCGGCTGATCAGGGTCGCCAGCCGGGCCGGGATCGCCTCCAGAACGATGCTGAAAACACCCGCCTCCTCAAGAGCGCGTGCATCGTCAAGCAGGTGACGGGCGGCTTCAACCGTCCGGCCCTGCGTCTTAAAGCCCCCGAAGGCGCTCACGCTCTGTGGCGTTAACCCGATGTGCCCCTGCACGGCGATCCCGATCTCGACCAGCGCCCGCACCGTCTCGGCCATGTGCTGGCCGCCCTCCAGCTTAACCGCGTCTGCGCCCCCCTCGGCCAGAAAGCGAGCGGCGTTCCGCTTGGCCTCCTCAAGGGAAAGCTGGTAGCTCATGAAAGGCATATCGCCGACGATCAGGGCACGCCGCACGCCGCGCCGCACGGCCTGGCAGTGCAGGATCATCATGTCCATCGTGACAGGCAGGGTGTTTTCGAAGCCATGCACGACCATCCCCAGCGAATCGCCCACCAGGATCATGTCAACGCCGCTCTGGTCAACGAGCAGAGCGGTCGGGTAGTCATAGGCGGTCAGCACAACGATCGGCTCCCCACGTTCTTTCATGGCCTGAAGCGTGTGCACCGTCACTCTGTCCATCTCGTCCTCCCTCTGCGGAGTGAAATAGCCCCCCCATCCGGGCGCAACCGCCCCCCTCCTGCTAGTCTATCCGATCCGGAGGGCAGTAGCCATCATTTACCCTCATGGGTATTGTGAATTCTTTGACACATTCCCTGCTTCGAGTTATAGTGGACATTGGAACTAGATTAGGTACAGATTATCGGGTTTGAGAGCCTCTTTACCTCCTGTCAGAGGTGGATGAGAGCGTCTCTCTTTACATGCAGACAGTAGCCGCCCGGCGACAATTGGAGTAACCGGCGACATTCCTCAACACGCCTCTGGCCGGGCTTGAACAGAGCACCGACGATCCGGCCCCGTCTGGATCGAAAAAGCAGAATACCGGATCACTCGCAGATACCGCCCATTGATCAGCCAGTCCTGTCAGGAGGAGTGCTGTATGGCAGAGGCTACCATAGCTGGCCCGCAACCCTTGAATCGGCGTGAATTCCTGTTCTATATCTGGGGTGCTTCGATGGCCCTGACGATGGCCGGATCGGCAGGGGCCATCCTCTGGTTCGCCTATCCCCGCTTCCGTGAGGGCGAATTCGGTGGTCAGTTCACCCTTCCGGTCAGTGTCCTTCCACCGGTGGACGGAACCCCCGAGGAGAATCCGCAGGGGCGTTTCTGGCTGGTGAGCACCGATGAAGGCGTGCTGGCCCTTTACAAGGTCTGCACCCATCTGGGCTGCCTGTACAAGTGGACGCCCAACAACAACCGCTTCGAGTGCCCCTGCCACGGCTCCAAATTTACCCGTGATGGCTACTGGATCGAAGGCCCCGCTCCGCGTCACCTGGATCGCTTCGTGATCCGCGCCGTGGACGCGAACGGGAACGTCCTCGCCGAAACGAAGGTCGGGGATGCCAACACCGATCCGGAAGCCGGTGCGCCGCTTGAACTCCCGCCGGAGACCGTCGAGATCAAGGTGGACACCGGCAAGCGCATCTACGGGGCGCTGCACTTCCACGGGCCCGGCGGATCGGAGTGATCCCCCGGAACGGCCACCGGCCCACGCATCGAGGGGTATCCCGCTGCGGTCCGCAGGAGCCGGAGGGGTCCCGGTTCCGCTCGCTGTCTTCTGTTGAGCCCATTTTCTCTCTGGAGTTGGAGGAGTCCGACTCATGCAATCAAACCTTGATATTCGCGATTTCCCACTGATTAAGCGCATCCGGGAGTCCGGGTTACAGACGGCTCTGCTGGAAACCGCGGATGACGTGGTGCAGCGCGTGACGGCGGGTCTGAACATCGCCGATCTGCGCAGCATGTTGCGCGGCGATCCGCCGGGTCGTCCCAACCCGCGCCTGCGTCCCCATGCCGATAGCTTCTGGATGCACATGCGGCCCGGTTACTACAATCAGGCCGTCACGGGGCTGTACCCGACGTTCCGGCTGGGCTTCCTCTCCACTTTCTTCTTTGCCCTGGAGGGTATCACCGGGCTGTTCCTGATGGTCTTTTATACGCCCTCGACGGAATATGCCTACGCCGACATGCTGAATATCCTCAGCAACGTTCCGCTGGGGCAATTCATGCGTGATCTGCACCGGCTGGGGGCAGAGGCGATGGTGATCATCGTTGCCCTTCACATGCTTCGGACCTACATCACGGCCTCCTACAAGAAGCCACGTCAGTTCACGTGGGCGACCGGGATCATCCTCCTGATCGTCACGCTGGCGTTCAGTTACACCGGCTACCTGCTGCCCTGGGATCAGTTAGCCTACTGGGCAGTGACCATCGGGGCCAGCATGGCAGAGGCTGCGCCACCCCCCGTTGTCGGGCAGTTTGTCAACATCCTGCTCAAGGGCGCGCCCGATCTGGGGGCAGCAGGCCTTCTACGCTTCTACCTGCTGCATGTCTTTGCCCTCCCCGCCATTGGCACGATCTTTCTGGGAGTGCATTACTACAAGGTCATTCTGCACGGCCACAGCCTGCCGCCAGAGGATGAGAAGGTAGGCGAAGACACGGCCAAGCGTGTCCCGCCCGATGTGCGCCGCTACTATCTGCCGGACATTCAGGCCGCTGAGGTACTGTGGGTGGGCGTCACGATGCTGGCGTTGATCGTGGCCGTTATCTTCTTCTATGACGCTCCGCTTGAGAATCACGCCAACCCTCTCAGCACGCCGTTGCACACGGTCGCTCCCTGGTACTTCCTCTGGATACAGGGGCTCCTCAAGCTCGGCGACAAGACCCTGATGGGCGTGATCATCCCGACGATTCTGGCCCTTTCTTTCCTGGTCATGCCCTACTTTGATGTCGGCCCCTTCCGCCAGTACGGCAAGCGACGGATAGCCATCTCGCTGAGCCTGATCTTCATAACCGCCATCGTCATCCTCTCATGGATGGGGACGCCGAAGTTCCTGGTGCAGACTTCGCTCGATCAGGAGATATTCTTTGAACTGGCCCCCAGCGAAAAAGTCGGGCTGGTACGGGCTGTACCCTATGATGAACTGATCATCGGAGCCTACAACGTTGACGACTACGAAACCAGCGTCCCACGCAGCAGCGGCCTGTGGCGCGTGATGCGTCGCTACAGCAGGATGATCGAGCACGCCCGCCAGACTCCCCCGGAGCAGGGAGGGCTGCCCAATGCCGAGGCCTTCCTGATAGTCGAGCAGTTGCAGCCGAATCTGAAGGGGGTCATACTGCGCATCACCTGGGATGATCCGGATAACCCCGGCGAGAGGTTGTCCGCCGAACTTCTGGTTCCAGTTCACAGAGATGCTTACCCGCTCGGGGGGGAGTAGGTTCGATGTCCGAAAACGTCAACGAATCCCGGGGGAAAACCCTCTTTCAGCGCCTGTTCACCGAACTGTTGCCTATCGAACAGCGTGCCTTAATGGGAACGCTTGTCTTCATCGCCATTATTCTGGCGGTGGGCTGGGTGGCGCTCAACGAGCCTCGCCGGATGGATATCTACACCGCTCAGTATGAGGGCCGCTCCATCCAGCGGGGAGCCTCGATCTTTGTGACAAACTGCTCCTCCTGCCACGGGGCACGCGGCGAGGGGATCGCGGGGGTTGCGCCCGCCCTCAACACGCCGGAGATGTTCGACGGCACACATCTGGCCGAGCTGGGCTGGACGGGCACGCTGGAGGACTATCTGCTGCTGACGGTGGCCGCCGGTCGTCCGGCCCGGAGCGCCGACTGGCCAAACCCGATGCCCACCTGGAGCCAGGACTACGGCGGCCCGATGCGGCCCGACGAAGTCGAGGACGTGGTAAACTTCATCCTGAACTGGGGGCTGGCCTACGAAGAGGGCTACGCGGAAGCTCCGGCAGAAGAGGCAGCCGCGCCCGCCGCTCCGACTCCGGAAGAGGAGGAAGCCCCGGCCTTTGAGCCGGTTGGGACAGACGTAACCGTAGCGTTGCCGGAGGGCGATCCGGCCCGCGGAGAGGCGCTGTTCCTCGGCACAGAGAGCGCACCCGATGGGGCTCCGCTGGGCTGTCAGGCCTGCCACTCTCTGGATGGTTCGGTGCTGGTCGGGCCTTCGTTGCAGGGTGTCGCCAGCCGCCTACCGGAGGGCTACGAGTCCATTGATCTCTATCTGCACGAGGCGATTGTCGCCCCCTCGGCCTACATTGTGCCCGGCTTTGAGGGGATCAACATGCCAGACAACTTTGGCGAACGGCTGGATGCGCAGAGTCTGGCCGATATCATAGCGTTCCTTAAGACGCAGGAGTAAGCCGCTACCTGCGGCGAGCGAGCGATGAGCAGGGGCGACAACGGCGGAAGCGCATGGGTCGCCCCTGTGCTCTCTTATGATGACCGACTTTCTCGAACCAATCGGAGAGGCCCTTCCGGCCTCGGGCTGAGCGCAAGGGCCTTTCTTATCTGAGGTAACTGTACTGATGAGCAGTATAACCGGCGGAGGCGACGTCATGCGCGTTCGAACCTATCGGCCTTTAGTCTTTTTGGGGGTCGCTTTGCTCGGCCTGGCCGTGCTGCTGGCTGCGCCCGTGCAGGCGCAGGAGGGCGAAGGCGAGGGCGACCCGGAGCGAGGGGCGGTGATCTTCGCTGAGAACTGCGCGGTCTGTCACGGGGAGCGGGGCGAGGGACGCATCGGCGCGACGCTGAGCGATATCTTTGTGACGCTCGACGCGGACACGATGTTAAAGCAGGTCATCAGCGAAGGGCGCGAGGGAACCTTCATGCCTGCCTGGAGTCAGGAATATGGCGGCCCGCTCACCGAGCAGGAGATCAACGACGTGATCGCCTACATCGAATCGTGGGGGACAACCTACGAGCCGCCTGCTCCAGCCCCGCCGCGCCCGGAGGTCGAGATACCGCCCGTTCCGGACGTGGAAGGCGACCCCAATCAGGGGTACACGATCTTCCAGCAGAACTGCGCCGCCTGTCACGGGAAGGAAGGCGAAGGGCGCATCGGCGCGACGCTGAAGACGGTCTTCGCCGGGATCGAGCCGGGGGCGTACCTCATCGAGACGATCTCTCATGGGCGGGAGGGAACGCTGATGCCCGCCTGGAGCCAGGAGTACGGCGGCCCGCTCACTGAGAAGGAGATCAACGATGTGGCGGCTTACATCCTCAGCATCCAGCAACCCACCCCCCCGCCACAGGGCGAGGTTGTGCTGCGGGGAAGCGGCTGGCCGTTGCTGGTGCTGCTCCTTGCAAGTGTAGTGATCATCTTTGCGCTGGGCGTAGCCGTGCAACGTGGCCGCTCCGCCGAAAAGTCCGGCGAGTCCGAAGGCCACTGACCTCTCACCCTGAAGACCCTTAAACGCCAACAGGGGTGCGTCTTGCACCCCTGTTATCATTCCCGGATTCGCCTCGAACGCAGGGCAGGAGACGCCTCGCTTCCTCTCAGTCCTCCGCCTTCCGCTCTCCGTCCTCTGCCCTCTTCCCGACGCTGACCCCTGTATAGAGCGGCGGGATGTAGTTCAACTCGCGGGCCTGAGCCTCCAGTTCCTCACGAAAATCAGGATGGGCGATGTTGATCAAAGCCTGCGCCCGCTCGCGGATCGTCTTGCCGTAGAGATAGGCCACGCCGTACTCGGTCACAATGTAATGAACGTCATTCCGGGTCGTCACCACGCCTGCCCCTGGCTTAAGCTGGGCAACGATCCGGCTGATCGTCCCTTTCCTGGCCGTTGCGGGCAGGGCAATGATCGGCTTGCCGCCTTTGGAGCGGGCTGCCCCGCGCACAAAGTCCACCTGACCGCCCACACCGCTGTAGAGCTTCGGCCCGATGCTGTCGGCGCAAACCTGCCCGGTCAGGTCCACCTCAAGGGCGGAGTTGATCGAGATCATCCTGTCGTTCTGGGCGATCAGGAAGGGATCGTTGACGTACTCGGTAGGGTGCAGCTCAACGATCGGATTGTCGTCAATGAAATCATAGAGCCGCTGAGTCCCCAGCACGAACCCGGCGATGATCTTGCCGGGGTGGATGGATTTAGCCTCGTTGTTGATGATGCCGCGCTCCACCAGCTCAATGACGCCATCCGAGAACAGCTCGGTGTGGATGCCCAGGTCTTTTTTGCCATCCAGATACTGGAGAACGGCATCGGGGATGCCGCCGATGCCGGTTTGCAGCGTGCTGCCATCCTCGATCAGGTCGGCAATGTGCCGCCCGATGGCCTGCTGGATCGGAGAAGGTTCACCCATCCTGAACTCAGGCAGGGGGTAATCCACCTCGATGATGTGATCGATCTTGCTGACGTGGATAAAGCTATCGCCCAGCGAGCGGGGCATGCGCGGGTTGATCTCGGCGATCACTGTCCTGGCGACTTCGGCGGCTGTCTTGGTCACCCCGACCTCGACGCCATATGAGCAGAACCCGTGTTCATCGGGCGGGGAGACGTGGATCAGCGCCGCATCCAGCGGAAGCTCCGTGCGCCACAGGCGCGGTATCTCCGAGAGGAAAACCGGCGTGAAGTCGGCTCGCCCCTCGTGCACCGCCTGCCGGACATCGGCGGAGATGAACATCGTGTTCACACGAATGTGCCCCTGAAGCTCCGGCTTCACATGATCGCCCGTCCCGACTGTCAACACCTGCGCGATCTCGACGTTCTCCAGTTCCGGGGCACGCGCCACCAGCGCCTTCAGGACGATCTGAGGGACGGAGCAGTTTCCGGTCAGGAAAACGCGGTCGCCTGATTTGATAGACCTGACGGCTTCTTCGGCGGTCGTGCGTCGCTCGCGGTACAGGTTAATCCAGTGAGGCATGGTTATGTCTCCATCACCAGCGCGGCCAGCCGCTCGTTGTAAATCTGCCCATCATGAACAGCCACGCCGCGCCTGAGATCGGGGTCAGCTTCGATGGCAGCCTGTGTGCCCTCATCGGCCAGCCTGCGGATGTACGGCCAGGCGGCGTTGAGGTAGGCGTTGGTGGCCGTGCGAGCCACCACGCCCGGCATATTCGGCACGCAGTAATGGATGATCCCCTCTTCAACGAACACCGGATCGCGGTGCGTCATCGGGCGGCTGGTTTCCACGCACCCGCCCTGATCAATCGAGATATCCAGAATCACGCTACGGGGCCGCATCAGGCGCACCATCTCCCGCGTGACGAGCACGGGGGCCCGCTCGCCGGGGACGAGCACCGCCCCGACCAGAATCCGGGCGGATTTCAGGGCGCGGGCGATGTTGAAGTCATACGAGACCATCGTGGAGACCTGCCCCTGGAAACGCTCCTCGATGCTCTGCAATCGCTCTAAATCCCGATCCAGCACGGATATTCGCGCCCCCAGCCCGTGAAAGGCGACCGCTGCGTTCGTACCCACCGTGCCCGCTCCCAGAATACACACCTCCACCGGCGGAATGCCCGCGATGCCGCTGATCAGGACGCCGCTCCCGCCCCCGTCATTCTGGAGCCAGCGAGCGGCGACCTGAGGAGCCATCCGCCCCGCGATCTCGCTCAGGGGGTACAGAACGGGTAGCTTGCCGTCCTCACGCTGGATGGTCTCGTAGGCAATAGCCGTGATCCCTTTCTGCAGCAGAGCCTGAGTCAGTTCGCGGGGGCGGGCCGCCAGATGCCAGAAGGCGCAGATCGTCTGCTCGTCCCGTGCTATCTCCAGTTCCTCCTGCGAAGGACTCCCGACCTTCAGGACGAGATCGGCCCGCTGGTACACCTCCTGAGCGCCATAGACGATCCGCCCACCTGCCCGCTCATAGTCTCGATCTTCGAACCCCGCTCCCTCTCCGGCCCCCTGCTCAATGTAGCAGCGATGCCCGGCCTGAGTCAGCAGATACACGCCCCGGGGCGTCAACCCGACCCGGTACTCGTCCAGATGCCTCTCGACAGGAATCCCTATATCCATTTAACCGGCTCTCCTGTATCTCATGTTCCGCCAGGCAGGCTTTTGATCGCACGCACGTTTCGCGCCGGAGCCTGCTCCTGCCTGCTGGCAGCGCGGCGACAGGGCGCGGCCAGTCTCAGGCTTCATCGGCAACGATCAGTCGGTCAATCACCATGCGTGCCCCCGGAACCTCGGAAGCTCGCTCAATGGCGGCCCTGCGCTCTTCCTCGCTGATAACCTTGCCGCTCAGCGTCACCGCGCCCTGATAGCTCGACACGCTGATCCCCCGCTCCTTCAGGGTCGAGTCGCTCGCCAGCGCCTGCGCAACCCCCATCTCGATCTGGGAGTCATCGGTCAGGTTGTCCACCACCTTCCGGACGCCGGGGGTCGTGGCAGTGACGTAAAGCACGGCACGGCGCATAACGGGGGAAAGAACAATGCCGCTCAGTGTGACGACTCCATCCTCGATCTGAATATCAATGGGAACGTGCGTCTCGCGCACCATGGGGAGGCTCTCGATCGCGTGTTTCACTCTGTCGTAGAGCAAAATGTCATCTTTTGAGATTTTCGGCTCGATGATTTGCTGAACCACATTACCCTCCGTCTTGTAGTCTCATAGTGTGGGGCAGACGTTATCATGCCACAGAACGCCGCCCGGAGTCAGTGTAAAAGGCCAGATGTCCGGCTGACATTCGTCATCAGTCGAACCGGCCCGGGGGATGGAAGAACCGCGCCGGATCGGATCGGCGGAAGTAGCGCCGGAAGGCAGCCGTTTCCTCCAGCGACGCCCGGAGCGAGTCCAGAAGCGGCTCCAGAGCGGTGCGGTCGGCCTGCCCCTGTCCTCCGCGCCGGAAGCGCAACCGATCTTCCTCCAGCCACTCGATCTCGATCTTGCCGCCAGCGGCCATCCATTCCAGCCCCTGCCGGACGGCGAACTCGCGCTGGGCGGTCGCTCCGGCCAGCCGCAGCAGCGACACCTCGCCACCGTATTCGCGCAGGGCGTACTTGACCAGCCCTCCCAGCCGTTTAAGGAACGCCTCCGCCGAAGTATCGGGCACGGCGCGGGCCACGACGTAAATCAGCGTGGCTCCCGTCCGCGCCAGCACCTGCGCGAGTTCCTGTGGGCCGGGTGGGGCTGTCCAGATCACCAGCGCTCTGGCCGGCGGGAGGGTCGCCCGTGTCCCGACCTGCTCCGGCTCAAAAGGTAATCCCTCAGAAGACACGCCCTCCACCCAGACGGCGTACTCCTCCGCATCCACCGCCAGCGCGGGATCGGGTTCCTCGCGCAGGTCAACCACTTCATAGCGCGGCCCGACCTCGGCCTCAACGCCCGGCACGGCACGGTGATCCACCCACTCCAGTTGAAGCGAACGCCGCCCTTTGTAATCATTGATGCGCGGGATGTACAGCAGATCGAAGGCGGACGGCGGAGCGGGATGTTCACTACCCCTCCACCAGGTGACCGTGTACTCGTTCCCGGCCTCGTCCTCTATCGTGACGCGCCGATGCCGGTTGTTGACGCCGAATCCGGAGTAGGACACCAGCCGGACGCCCGGAGCCATCAGGTGAACGGGCGGGTTGCCCTCCCCGAACGGGGCCAGCCGGTTGAGTTCCTCGGCCAGTTCCATCGAAAGATCGCCCGGCGGGACAACGGCGTCAACCGGATAGCCGCTCCGGGCCTCCGGATCGCGCCGCTCGGCGACCGTGTTCGAGAGCCGCCGCCGGAACTGGGGGATCAGGTCAGGGTCGAGGACCAGACCCGCCGCGCCGGGATGTCCGCCATACGAGATCAGCAGGTCGGCGTTGGCGGCGATGCACGCCCCGATGTTCACGCCCGGCACGGAGCGTGCCGAGCCGCGCGCCGGTTGCCCCTCCTGAAGGGAAAGCAGCACCGCGGGCCGATCGTACTGCTCCACCAGACGGGAGGCGACGATCCCGATCACGCCCGGATGCCAGTCCTGACCGGCCAGCACGAGCGCCTCGAAGTTCAGCAGCGATGGCTCGGCCACGATCTGCGCCTGAGCCGCGCCGTAAATCTGATCCTCGATCTGCTTGCGTTTGTTGTTCAGGAGCTCAAGCTGTGAGGCGATCTGCGCTGCCCGCGCCTCATTGTCCGTTGTCAGCAGCTCGACCGCCAGGCTCGCATCGCCCAGCCTGCCGAGCGCGTTCAGGCGTGGCCCCACCTGATAGCCAATGGTATCCGTTGAGAGGGCGGAGATGTCCACCTGAGCGGAGGCCATCAGAGCCCGCAGGCCGATCCGCCGGGGATTGCGCAGGGAGTCCATCCCCAGTTGCAACAGGTAGCGCGTATCCAGTCGCTGGGTAGCTACGTCCGCCACAATGCCCAGCGCGACAAGGTCCAGAAAGCGCTGCGCGTCCGCCTCTCGTCCGGCCAGCCTGTAGAGGTACTGCACCAGCTTGTAGGCCACACCGACACCGGGGAGGTCGCGCAGAGGGTGGCCTTCCGGGAGCCGCTGGGGGTTGACGATAGCGGGTGCATCGGGCAGGCGCGGCGGCAGGGCATGGTGATCGGTGATCAGCATGGTAACGCCGTTGACCTGCGCCGCCTCGACCGCTTCATGGGCTGCCACGCCCGTATCACAGGTCAGCACCAGATCGATCCCCCGGCGGATGTATTCGACCAGCACATCGGCATGAACGCCGTGCCCGTGCTTCAGCCGGTGAGGGATATGGTAGCGCACATCCGCGCCGAGGGTTCGCAGCGCGTCAACCAGCAGGGCGGTTGATGTCTGGCCGTCCACATCGAAGTCGCCCCAGACTAGCATCCGTTCCCCGCGCTGGATGCCCTCATGCAGGCGGCTGGCCGCTTTCGTCAGATCGGGTAACTCCTCAGGAGGGCTGGGCGTGTAGTAGCGTGGATCGAGGAACGCCCGCGCGGTGGCCGGGTCGGTGATGCCCCGCCGCGCCAGAATCTCTGCTACAAGGGGGTCTCCGCCGACAACCCGGTACAGTTCGCCGGGGACGGCAACTTCGGGGGGTTCCAGCCAGTCCAATGAGCTTCTCCTGCCGCTATATGCCTGCCCTCAGATTATAGCAGGCCTGCGGCTTGCTCCAACCGGCGGACCTTCTCCCAGCTCGTCCGGGCCGCTGACGGAGCGGAGGCGGAGGGAATGGCGCTCTGTCCTTCGTTTTACCCTGCTTCGATAGCGTTAACCAGCTCGCGGCAGAAGCTGGGAATATCAGCGACGACGCGACCCCACACGATGTTTCCATCGCGGAAGGCGCTCTCATCCACCCACTCGGCCCCTGCGTTGATCAGGTCATCACGGATACCGGTGCTGCCGGTCGCTCTGTGCCCCCTGACGATCCCCGCCGAGATCGGAACCCAGCCGCCATGACAGATCGAGCCGATGATCTTCCCCGCTGAGTACATCTCACGCACCAGATCGAGCACGGCCTGATAGCGGCGGAGCTTGTCGGGGCACCAGCCGCCGGGGATCACAAGGGCATCAAATTCACCGGCATCAACCTGATCGGCGGTTGTGTCGGGGCGGGCGATCAGGCCGCCTTTGCCCCGGTAGACATCGCTGCTCCCCGTCCCCACCGTGACAACCTCCGCGCCCTCTTCCTCCAGACGCATCCGGGGAACCCAGTATTCCAGGTCCTCGAACTCCCGCTCGATGAGAATGGCGACCCGTTTGCCTTTTAGCCGCATGATGTCCCCTTTCTACCGCTCCCTTACGTCGTCGGCTTTACGGATTGACACAGCGCACATACGCATCATCAATGTAGCTGTCGTTGTGGGCAAGAGGCCACAGCCGCAGGTTTTCAAAGAAAACGGTCGTCTGGCGGCCAGTCGCGGTGAAGGTATAGCGGATCAGGGCATACTGATCATACGTACCATCCGCGTACCCGAACGCACGGCTGATCAGCACCCCGTCATCAAAGGCGAAGTCCCCGCCGGAGAGATCGACGCGGATGAACCAGAGCGAGTTATCCCGGTCATCTTGAGTGGCAATATCCGAGGTATAGGGGCCATTGCTGCCCAGCCACGAGGCCGCACTCCAGCTCTGGACGTAGGCCCCGGCCTCACAGAGCGCGCCCGGCGTTGTCTCGATGGTCTGGTAAACCCCCGCCCGACAGGAGCGGAAGAAGCAGAACCACTGTTGAGCCGTCTGGCCTCCGTGCACGCGGTTCGGGATATCGGTGCTCTTGAACTCCGGACGCCCCATCGTCAGACCCTCAGGGTTCCCGCTGCCCTGACGCGGGGCCGGACACTTGGAGGACGTATAAGGCTCATCGCAATAGAAGGGCTGCCACCCTTCAAAAACGTTGATCTCACCAAACAGGACGGGCCGCGTGGATCCTTCAAAGCCGGGGTTAACCAGCAGGTTCGGCGCGTCAGCCGGAACGGTGCCAGCCACGCGCGGCGTGGGGGTGGGAATGCCTGATGAGGTGGGAACCGGCGTGGGAATGGGGGTAGAGGTCGGCCTCGGCGTCGCGGTAGCCGTCAGCTGTGGCGTGGCGGTCGGTATGCTGGTCGGAGACGCGGTTGCGGTCGGTTCCGCTTCTTCGGAGGAAGTGGCCTCAGGTGTTGGGGAGACCTCCCCGGTAGCCTCAGGAGTGGCGGTCGGCGTGGCCGTGCTTTCTTCGCCCTGGCGGATGATGAGCCTCTGCCCCGCGTAGATCAGGTTGGGATTCTCCAGACCGTTGAGCAACGCAAGGGCCTGATAGGTTGTGCCGTAACGCAGGGCGATCTGGCTGAGCGTCTCTCCGGGCGCTACCACGTGGATAAGCGGCCCGGTGACCTCTTCGCTGGCAGGTGTGGCCTCGACCTCCTCCGTAGGAGCGGGGGTTGTGGTGGCAGGGACTTCTTCTCCGGCTGAAATCCGCAACACCTGCCCGACGTAAAGCACGTTGGCGTTGCCCAGGTTGTTCAGCCTGACCAGCTCATCAACCGTTGTTCCAAAGCGCCGTGCGATGCTGAACAGCGTATCCCCCCGCACGACGGTATACGTCTGCCCGCCCGGCGGAGCCGCGCTGCTCTCCCCGCCGGGGATGATAAGCACCTGTCCGGCGTAGATCAGGCTGGGGTTGGTGATGCCGTTGGCAAACGCCAGTTGTTCCACCGTCAAACCGTACCGCCGCGCGATACTGAACAGTGTTTCTCCCGGCTGGACAACATGAGTGCGTTCCTGCGCCAGCGCAACCGTGCTGCTGGAGAGCACAAACAGCAGCACAACGACTATGCCTAATATCCGTCGGATGCTCATCACGCTTTGCTCCACAATCCCGAAGGCCAGCCTCGGTCATCCCGATAACAGTTCCAGCAGGCCGAAATATGCCAGAAGATGTGCCAGAGCAGGCATCATGTGAGAGAACACCTCTCCGGCCCCGGAACGTGCTACTCTTCCCCACTCATCATACACACATCCCTGCCGGGAGACAAGCAGGAAGGGCGCGTCCCTCTCATCCCTCAGAGTTTCTCCCTGTTGTTGCCTCTCCGAGACTTGACAGCCCTCTCTTCCTGCGCCTATAGTGTTTTTAAGCGAACCACTCTAGGGAGAAAAGCCGATGTCCGAAGAGATTCAACCGCTTGGGCAGGTGACTCATTACTTCGACCGGATCAGCGTGGCCGTGATCCGCCTGTGGGATACCCTCACCCTTGGCGACTGGGTACACTTCTACGGCAACAAGACCAACTTCGTCCAGCAGGTTCAGAGCATGCAGATCAACCATCAACCGGTTGACGCAGCCTATGCCGAAGACGAAGTCGCCGTCCTCGTTGAGGATCGTGTCCGCAAGGGCGACTGGGTCTATCCCTATCAGCCGGAGAACTACGAATAGCCGGAGCTATAACACGCTTGATCACCCGACTACTTCAAACTCTCGTCCGCTGCTAGAAGCAGCAGGATGATTCTGTCTGCCTGTCTGCAGCCTGCCGGGGCAATCTTCCCTCCCCCCTCAAGCCCGAATCCGAAGCCGATCCCCACGCTCAAGGCCTAACCAAAACCTTACGGAGTGTAGGGCAGAAGTCCTATTGCCCGCAGAAGTCCGATGCCTGCTATAATGAGGACAGTGGGGGAGTCTCTTCTGCGGGCCTGTGCTGGCCATCTGTGGTGTATCTCAAACGTCCTCTGCCAGCGCAGTCCGGGGGGCAGCATTAAAAGCACGTGTGAGAAGGCAACTGCCGGTTGCTACGGTAAGAGGTGATCTGCGAGGGAGTAGAGCTGCACCCGGATTCCTGTTCTGTGCTTTGTAATGATTTTGAACGCCAGCCATTGTTGTCTGGCGGATATAATTCAAATAAGACTGGCGTAAGAGAGGCCCCCGGCAATCTCTGGAGGGGGGTTACCGGCGAGGGAGGCAGGAATCGTTTCCCTCGCACAGCGGTGCTTTGAACTTATAGGCCATTTAAAACGAGGTCGCCATGTTACATCTGAGCTTACCCAGGCAGACGGAGAAAAGGCGAGCGCAGGCTCTGGTAGAGTTCTCTCTCACCATCCTGGCATTTCTCCTGTTGTTCGTCCTGATCATCGAGGTTGCGCGTATTCTGCAGGCCTACATCACGGTTCAACACGCAGCCCGAATGGGTGCACGTTACGCAACGGCAGGCCAGTGGAGAGAAGAATACAGCATCAACCCGATGTATGGCTGGAGGCCAGCTCAGGAGCCAGACGACCCGCTCAGCTATATCCGGCCCTGCTGGCCCGGCTTCCAGGACGATCCGGCGGGGGCACAGGCCAGCACCCAGAACGCTATGGCGGCCTACGAGCCCTACCGCAACCCGCGGACCTGCTCGGTGGAAGAGGTCGTCCTGCGGTCTCTAACCGGCCTGAACCTCGACCCCACCGTCTCGTTCCCCGCCGCCGGGCCTCCTCCTGATGACACTCAGCCGAATTTCTACCGCATTACCATCTTCGGCGTGGGGCAACCGGTGGACCCGACGGAGCAGTTCACGCGGGGCTGCGATCCGGTGGGAACCAACCCGTCTGACCGGGCAACCTACTGCCCCGTCTCGGTAACGACGAGTACTTATTCCACCTACGGCTACACCGCGCCGACCGAGACTCGCACTCTGATCCGGGGCTTCGCTGGCGACCCCCAGCAGAAGGTGATCGTCCAGGTTGAATACCGGTTGCCGATCATCACGCCTATCCTGAGCAACATTGTTCCCTCCATCCGCATCACCGGCACGGCAGTGATGACCAACGAGGCTTTCGGCAGCACCGGCCTGCAGCGTGAGGCCATCCTGCCCCCCGAACTGCCCGCCGTGCCAACGCCGGGTTCGATCCCGCCCCCCGATCTGGTCGTCTCGGACTTCGTTTTCCAGGGGCCAAACCCGCCGAACGTCGGGCAGGATACCAGCTTCACGGTCGAGGTGACCAATCAGGGTGAGGAAACGGCCAATAACTTCACCGTTAAGCTATACGGCTTCAGGAATACTGACCCGAACGGGGGCGACCCGACCACACCGCTTGACCTCACCGGCGCGATAGAGCTTGGCAGCCAGACCGTCACCCAGTTAGTGGGGAAGACGAGTGTTACCCTCACGTTCAGCGGCGTTCAGTTCCCGTTTGAGGGATCATACACCGTCTACGCCTGGGCCGACTCGGATAACACCGTTGATGAAACGGGGACAGGTTCGGTAGCGGACCCCACCCGCGAAGAGAATAACGCCGCCCTGACGGGACCGATCCTCGTCTCCCAGAGTGCGGACATCAGCATCACCAAGCAGGTGCTCGACCCGACCACCCGTAACGTACTGACCGATCTGCCCACCGGCGGACAGGTGATCTATCAGGTCACGATCACCAACACCGGGCCGGATGACGCTACCAGCGTTGAAGTTCAGGAACCTCTCTCCGACCCCGGCCTGAGCTATGTGAGCCATACGACCACTCAGGGCACTTACGACCCCGCGACGGGGGTCTGGCAGCTTGCGGGAGGCCTGCCATACAATCAGACCGCAACGCTGGAAATCACCGCCTCGGTGACCGCCTCAGCAGGCAGCACCGTTACAAACACCGCTACCGTCACCAGCGTAACACCCCTCGACCCGAATTCATCGAACGACACCAGCACCCTGACGCTCACGGTGGGAGCAGCCGACGCGGCGGTTTCCATCAACGTAAACAACAACCGGCCCAATGTGGGGGATACCGTCCAGTACACGATCACCATCACAAACAACAGCACCCAGAATACGGCCCTGGCCGTGCATCTGGAAACGGACGTCTTCCCCTCCTCGCTCAGCGTTGATCCGGCCTCCATCTCACCCGGATCGCCGACCTGTGGAATCACGAGCGGGAAGCTCATCTGCGACCTCGGCGACCTGGGGCCGGGCAACAACACAAACGTGACCTTTAACGCCCAGCTGGTGGATGCCAACGGCGGTAACCCCATCACGGTGACAGCCGGCATAAGCACCACCTCGCC
>DRKO01000493.1 GCA_011051745.1 Chloroflexota bacterium
GAACGCCGCCCATCTGTTCCGGGTTGATGGTGATGCGTGTAAATCTCATTCTCCTGTCCCCTTCAGATGTTTTCCCATCCTGATTATACCGCCCGCCCGGATTCCTTCAGCCGCTCCTACGCCCGCGCTGGCGGTTCGATCACCTCTATCCCGCCCATGTACGGACGCAGCACCTCCGGGATCACGACCGAGCCGTCCGGCTGCTGGTAATTCTCCAGAATGGCGATCATCACGCGCGGCAGCGCCAGCCCGGAGCCGTTCAGGGTGTGGACATAGCGCGGCTTTTCGCCTTTCGCCGGACGGTAACGGATGTTGGCCCGCCGCGCCTGAAAGTCCCGGAAGTTGGAGCAGGACGACACTTCCAGCCACTCCTGCGAACCGGCGGCCCACATCTCGACATCGTACTTCTTGGCGGCCACAAAGCTCAGATCGCCGGTGCACATCTGCACCACGCGGTGCGGGATTTTCAGCAGACGGGCGATGTCCTCGGCGTTGTCCACCAGCGACTGCAATTCGCGCTCGGAGACCTCCGGATCGCCTTCCACGAACTTGACCATCTCCACCTTGTCGAACTGATGCCCGCGCTTGATGCCGCGCACATCGCGACCGGCGCTCATCTTCTCCCGCCGGAAGCAGGGCGTATAGGCGACATAATAGAGTGGCAGGTCGTCGCCATCGAGGATTTCATCACGGTGCAGGTTGGTGACGGGCACTTCGGCGGTGGGGATGAACCAGTAATCCTCTTCGATGTCGCGGTACAGGTTGTCGCCGAACTTGGGCAGGTTACCCGTCCCGACCAGGCAGTAACCGCGCACCATGAAAGGCGGGTACACCTCGGTGTAGCCGTGCTGCTGGATATGCACGTCCAGCATCCAGGTGATCAGCGCCCGCTGGAGCCGCGCTCCGGCCCCTTTCAGCACGTAGAAGCGCGACCCGGAGAGCTTGACGCCCCGCTCAAAATCAATGATGTCCAGCATCGGGCCGAGGTCCCAGTGGGGCAGCGGCTCGAAGTCAAATTCTGGCAGATCGCCTTCCTGCCGCACCACGACGTTGTGTGACTCATCCGGCCCGACCGGCACATCCTCCGCTGGCAGGTTGGGAATCCACAGCATCTCCTCGTTGAGCGCGGCTTCCACCTCGCGCAGTTCGGCTTCCAGCTTCTCCAGCCGGGCGCTGAGCTTCTTCATCTGATCGATCTTGGTCTGCCGCTCCGCCGGATCGCGGGTGCGCCCGATGATCTTGCTCGTCTTGTTGCGCTCGGCCCGCATCGCCTCGACTTCCTGAAGCAGCGCCCGGCGGCGCTCGTCCAATTCGAGGATCAGGTCAATGCGCGGGATGGCCTCCTCGTCGTTGAGATCGCGCATGGCCTGCTTGACTCGCTCCGGGTCTTCGCGTATCAGGTTGATATCCAGCATCTCCACGTCCCTCCTTGGTAAAAGAACAGCGATTGGCTACCGATGGCCGTCCGCTGCAACTTTCCAGATAAAAGCGTTCAGCATACGTTTTACCGTGATCAGCTCCTGCTCCAGCCGCGCATAAGTGGCAGGGGGGAGCAGACCCAGATCGCAGGCTAGCAGAAGTGGATATTCCAGTTCGCTGGCCGATCCCATCGAGATGGACAGGAATCGATTCAGCTCTCGATCCCCGCTACGTCCGCAACCTTCTGCGATGTTGGCCGGGACTGATGTGCAGGCCCGGCGGATCTGGCTGGTGAGTCCATATGTCTCCTCCCTGGGAAAACCCGCCGTCGCCTGATACACGGCCAGCGTCAGTTCATGGGCCTTCCTCCACACCGTCAGCGTTTTAAAGTCTCGCACTCGTCACCCCCTGCCAGCCGCCAGTTGCTAATCGCTAACTGCTAATCGCTAACCGCTAACTGCTAATCGCCAACCGCTAATCACCACTCACCCCCCAAACCAAAAAGCCTCGCTCCTGAATTCAGGACGAGGCGTCTTCCCCGTGGTGCCACCTGAGTTCGAGCGGCGTTCTTCACAGAATCGCTGCTCCTCATTGGCCGCGCTAACGGGCGGAGCCCGGCCCTGCATTGCCTCAGGGCGACGTGCTCAGGAGTGGAGTTCAGCGCCCTGGCCCGATGCCTTCCACCGACCGGCATCTCTCTGGGGGGCGTTCGGAACGCTTACTTGGCTCCGTCGGAGTCGTTTGAGCTTCTCGGCTGTGCGAGGCCTTTATACCATGCTGCCGGAGCAGCGTCAAGCGGAATGAGCAAAAAACCGCCCCGGGCTTCTGCCCAGGGCGGCTTCCCCTCGCCGGGTGTGATGGCGCGCGTCCGGTAAAAATGCCCGTGTTTACCGGCTGGTCGCCGTATACACGTCCGGTATGCGCCCGGATGGTCGGCTCTTACGGGAGAAACTGGTTGATGAAGGCCTGATCCTCTACCGTGTCAACACGGTATCCGCCGCTGGTTCCGGCGCAGTTGGCGTTCAGGCCGAAGGAGGTGACGGCGGCGATCACATTGCTATCACCGTGGAAGATCGGGCCGCCTGAGTCGCCGAAGCACGTACCGCCGGAGCCGTTGCCCTGGCCGGGGTTGTTGGTGAAGGTGGCGGAAGTTCCTGCCGGAATTCCGGCGGTTCCGTTCACGTCAATCAACTGTACCGTTCCACGATACCGGACACGGTCCGCCTGCAGGCTCGGTACAACGCTCTGGAGGCCGTAGCCAACAACGGTGAAAGATTGATCCTGCAAGCCGCGTCGGGTCGCCAGTTCGTCGAGCAGGCCCACCGGAGCGAGAGTGCCGTAGGTGTCCAGGTAGACCGGCTCGCTGAGGATCACCACGCCCACATCGTAGAGGTAAAAGGCCCCGTCCACGTAGTTGGGGTGGGTGTGAATCTCAGCAAACTCGATGCTGGTTCCACCGCCCCATGGATAGCCGGGAGGGGTCTCTACATAGGGGGGCGTCTCTGCCTCGAACCACACACGTCCGCCGGATGTTCCGTATGTGCAGTGACCGGCGGTGAGCATCACGGTCGGGGAGAGCAGCGTGCCGCTGCATCGCCAGGCTGGACTGCCGTTGACGTCGAAGACGAGCAGGCCCACGTAAGGATGATCGTTCCCATCCGGCTCGCCGAACTGGACGGCCCCCGCAGGAATCACGGTGACCAGAAGCAAAGCGACTACGATCAGAACGACTACCAGTAGCTTGCGCATCGTTTCCCCCTTTGCGCGCTGGACCCATTTACGAAAGCGCGAATAAGCCCTCCTGCGCCCGAAGGCGAAAGGGCTATACGCTGGAATACGAGAGAATGGGTCGGAATTCTCTACGTATTCCGTATAGAGTCTTACACACCCGACAATTCAGGAAAGAAGTTGGGAGTTTGTTTGGCTGCCCCAGAGTTATTTGATCAGACCCACCCTACAGGTGTTGTATCATGTAATCAGGGAGGTGTCAAGAGCCGCGAGGCAGGAGCGAGACGGGGGCAGGGCGCTCAGGCGGACGCGCTTTTGCCCCCTGAATCTTTGGGCCGGGGATCGGCTAGGGCAGCGTCTCCCGCAGCACCATCACGAGCGGAAGCACGATGAACGCCACGAACATAGCCGTTGCCAGCAGGCCGACGATCAGGATGACCAGCACGTCTATTTTCGCGTCGTCCACTCCGGCTGACAGGTGCTGATCCTCTTCGTCAGGGTGAAACTTGAAGGGCTTGAAGTAGAACAGTGGCATAATCGGACATCCCCTCACGTAGCGCGTGACAAACCGGACAAATCCGGTAGATAGTCTACCAAATCGCCGCCCGGCGTGTCAAAAATCTTGCTCAAATAAAAGGCGCGTGGTAAACTATCTGGCGTAAAATGAGCGCCAGTAGCTCAATGGATAGAGCGTTGGTCTACGAAACCAAAGGTTACAGGTTCGAATCCTGTCTGGCGCACACGCCCCTCAGCCGAGGGGCGTTTTTTGATTCGTCTCTCGTCCGGCAGTTCAGAGGGCTAAAGTTGATAGGAACGGCAAAGGGTGACAATATTAGTGGTGCCATCGCGGAAGTTCTGACAACCGGAGGAGTTACCCCCATGCCAGAG
>DRKO01000494.1 GCA_011051745.1 Chloroflexota bacterium
ACGACCGTCCGCCTCAATTGCGCTCGATCACCGCTTCCTGGGGGACGAACTGGGAGCGGCACACGGTGGACTACAGCGAGATCATCTCCGGTGGGCCGCCGCGTGATGGCATCCCCTCGATAGACGATCCGCAATTTGTCAGCTTTGAGGAGGCCGCCGAATGGCTGGCCGACAGCGAGCCGGTCATCGCGCTGGAGATCAACGGCGATGCCCGTGCCTATCCGCTCCAGATTCTCATCTGGCACGAGATCGTGAATGACGTGGTGGGCGACGTGCCGGTCGCGGTGACGTTCTGCCCGCTGTGTAACTCGGCGGTTGTCTTTGACCGGCGGCTGGACGATATGGTGCTGGAGTTCGGCACTTCGGGGCTGCTGCGCAACTCCGATCTGGTCATGTACGACCGCACCACCGAATCACTGTGGCAGCAGCTTACCGGCGAGGCTATCGTGGGCGATCTGGTTGGCAAGCGGCTGACCTTCATTCCGGCCAGCCTGATCAGCTTCGCCGCCTTCCGGGAAGCCTACCCGGATGGTGTGGTGCTCTCAAAGGAGACGGGTTTCCGGCGAGCCTACGGCCAGAACCCCTACGCCGGATATGATCAGTCCGACCGGCCTTTCCTCTTCCGGGGGGAACTGGACGACCGGCTACCGGCGATGATGCGGGTGGTCGCCGTCTCGCTGGATGGCGTGGATATAGCCTATCCGTACAGCGTTCTGGCGGAGAGGGGGGTCGTCAACGATACGGTCGGGGAGCGGGAGATCGTTGTCTTTTACGTCTCCGGCACGAACAGTGCGCTCGGCGCGAGCATCATCGCCGAAGCGGAGGATATCGGCGCGACGGGCGTCTTTGATCGTGACCTCGATGGGCAGGTGTTGACCTTCCGCGTCGAGGAAGGTCGGATCGTGGATGAGGAGACGGGGAGCGTCTGGAATATCGCCGGGCAGGCGGTGGAGGGGCCGCTGGCCGGGGCGCAGCTTACGCGCATCATATCAGCCGATCACTTCTGGTTCGCGTGGGCGGCCTTCAGGCCGGATACTCTGATCTACGAGCCGGAAGGGTAATGTTACGAGTGGGGGCAGGGGCTGCGGCGAGGGTCGCGGCCCCCGCCCCGGCCCCGTCTGAAAGTACAGGTTGAAAGGTGAGAAATGGCAGCAAAAATCGTTGTTTACGGCACGACATGGTGTCCGGATTGTAAACGGGCCAAGCAGTTTTTCGGGGAGCATCGCATTCAGTACGACTGGGTGGACATCGAGCAGGATAAAGAAGCCGCCGCCTACGTGGAGAAGGTGAACAACGGGGCGCGGAGCGTCCCCACCATTATCTTCCCGGACGGCAGCCGTCTGGTCGAGCCTTCTAACGCTGAGCTGGCGGAGAAGCTCGGCCTCCAGACGAAAGCGCAGCGCTCTTTCTACGACGTGATCATCATCGGTGGCGGCCCGACCGGACTTTCGGCGGCTATCTACACCGGTCGCGAGGGGCTGGATACGCTCGTGATCGAGCGGGCTGCGCTGGGCGGACAGGCGGGCGTCACGCAGGTGCTGGATAACTTTCCCGGCTTTGACGAAGGCATCAGCGGCGCGGAGTTCGCTCGTCGGCTGGCGAATCAGGCCCGCCGCTTCGGCAGCGAACTGCTGGAAGCGCAGGAGGTAGCCGGTATCCAGCGCGACGGGCAATATCTGTGTGTCAGAACGGCGGACGGCGCGGAGTATGGCGCGAAGGCCGTTCTGATCGCGACGGGGAGCAAGTACCGGCGGCTTAACATCCCCGGTGAGGACGAGTTGATCGGGGGGAACGTGCATTTCTGTGCCACCTGCGATGGCGCGTTTTACCGGGATAAAGAGGTGCTGGTGATCGGCGGGGGCAACAGTGGCTTTGAAGAAGGTCTGTTCCTGACCAGGTTCGCCCGCAAAGTGACGATCGTCGAATTTGCGCCGCAGGTCAAGGCAAGTGCCATCCTGCAGGAGAAAGTGGCCGGGCGGGACGACATGGAAGTGATCACCAATCATGCGGTGAAGGAATTCAGGCGGACGAAGGATAACAGGCTGGCCGCTGTCCTCGTGGAGAACCGCGCCACCGGTGAAGTGGTCGAGTGGCATCCCGACGGGGTGTTTGTCTTTATCGGCCTCTCGCCCAACGCCGATTTTGTTCCAGAGGAGATCGAGCGAGATCGGTGGGGATTCATCAGGACGACCGGAACGCTGATGGCGAGCCTGCCGGGAGTGTTTGCCGCCGGAGACGTGCGGGCCGGAAGCACCAAGCAGGCCGCCGCTGCCGCCGGTGAGGGTGTGACGGCGGCCCTGATGATGCGCCAGTATCTCAAGTCGCTGGGCGATGCCTAGCTCTGGCCGTCGGTCTTCTTCCTGCGCGGCGTCGAGATAAAGTAAAAAGTAAGCCTCATGAATAAAGATAATGAACCGAAAAAATGAAGAGGCTTACTTTCTCAAGGGCGTCAGAATCCCTGTCATGCCCTGCGATCTTCAATATAAAACGGGAGGCCGGGGAACGGTATGGGTAAAGGTTTCTATCTGGCGGCGTCCCTGCCGGACGAAGCGCGTATCGGTCTCCGGCGCTAAAGGGGGCGCTTGAAGACATACGTCAGAGGGCT
>DRKO01000495.1 GCA_011051745.1 Chloroflexota bacterium
GAAGAACTCAACCTGCATCTGGAGAGGGATCGAGTCGGATTCAAAGGCCTGCCCGTTAACGGGCGTGAGGAGCGCCAGCCGGGGGGATGGCAGGTCTACGGTGAACTGATAGCTGCCCACCGCGAGGGTCGAATCGCCCGCTCCGGCGGCGGTGTAGGTAACCGTATAGACCCCCTCGAACAGGGGAGGAAGCGTCACCACGAGGGTATGACGGTTCTCCGGCCTGACGTGAGCATCTTCGTTATCAACCCGTTCGCCTTCCTCGTCGAGAACCTGAACGGTGGTTCCCTGATCTCTGAGGGGATGGCTGAACGTCAGGATGATCTGCTCAGGCGGAGCGGGCAGGACGGCCTCCGGTGCGGGCGAAGCGTCAACCAGCACCGGCTGAGCGTATACCGGGGTTCCCGTCAGCAGGGCAGGCAGGAGGACGACCCCGGCCACACACAGGTGAAGCGCTTTGATTCGTCTCATCAGTTCACCTTCCGGGTTCGGATTATATCATACAAACACGTAAAGGAGGGCAGACGATGGAGTCGTTACGATCTTCTCCCCGGCAGGGGGTTGTCATCGTGGTGACGGTGATCGCGCTGGTCGCAACAGTGGTGGTGTGGCTCCAGATGCGGACAGCGGAGCAGATTATGGCTGCACATGGCGGGGGGATCGTGGCTTATGAGCTGGCCTTCACGCCCGGTCAGGCCGACGCCCTTCTGCGGAGCTGGGGATCGGTGGGACAACAGGCCGCCCGCCGGAGCCTGCTGATCGATTTTCCCTTCATGGTCTCCTATGCCCTCCTGTTCGCCGGAGTCACGCTCCTGATCTCCAGAACTCAGGAAGGATGGCCTGCTGCCATCGGGCGCTGGCTGACGCTGGCCGCCCCTCTCGCGGCGCTCCTGGACGGGATCGAGAATCTAATGCTGCTCTCCATGCTGGGCCGGGGAGGGAGCATCCCATCCCTGCCGCCTGTGGTGGCGGGCGTGGCGGCCTCGCTCAAGTTCTCGCTCCTGTTGCTGGTCATCGTGTACTGGCTGTTCAGCGGGGGTCGGTGGCTGGTGCGGCTCCTCACGGGGCAGGCGAGAACCGGACGCCCGACGGGCTGATCGCCCCCTCCGGGGTGGTATAATCAGGCGAAGCAAAGGCCCTCCGGTCTCTTGGGGCAGGGCCATCAATCACTGCAAAGAAGGAGTTACCGTGGCCGAAGTCAGCATCAAATGGCTTGAAGAAAAGCGCTTTGTCGGCGTGGACAGCACCAATCACGGGATCGTGATCTCCTCGTCCGGCAGGGATGGCGGGATCGGCGTCAAGCCCTCCGAGTTGCTCTTGCTCGCGCTGGGGAGTTGCACGGCATACGATGTGGTTGCCATTCTCCAGAAGAAACGCCAGAAGCTCACCGGTCTGGAAGTGCGCGTCAGGTCTGAGCAGCAGCCGGAGCCCCCCTGGACGTTCACCGGCTTTCACGTGCACTACATCGTCAGAGGGCGAGGCCTCTCCGAGAAAGCGGTGGCAGATGCGATCAGGCTCTCGGACACGAAGTACTGTTCGGTTTCGGCGACCCTGAAGCTGGGCGTCCCCGTGACCCACGATTATGAGATCATCGAGGAGGAATAACCCTCCCCGACCGGTAACGGAGAAGCGCTCCCCCGTCAGCCCGTCCGGCTCCGGGGGAGCGCCTTCTAAGCAGGCAGGCTTTCACCCCCCGGCCCGCTAATCTGAGATCAACGTCAGGGTAATTTCCTCGTCCGTGTCGCAGATGGTGGCGGTGAGTTCCTCCGGTATCCCCTCAACCGGCTCATCAATGCAGAGGTACTGATAGACGATCTCCCCCTCTTCCTCGACGGCGGCAACCCCGTAGGCCGTCCCATCCGGCATGACACCGGCGGCTGCGACGCAATCGCCCTCACAGGCGTAAAGTGCCCCGCCCTCGGTCGGCGTCAGAATCGTTCGCACGAACCCCCTGCCGGGGAACGTAATGTTAAACTCAATATCGCCGCCGGTCTGAACCCGTCCGGCAGCCCGGCCTTCACCTGCGACGGCTTCGGCGTTGACCCGCTGCCCCTCCAGATTGCCGGTCATCCACATGGAGGTATCGTCATTGGTCACAACGAGGAGCAGGTCCGCCGTCGTGTCCTCATGAACGTAGAGAAAGGCCATCCCCTCTGAAGGGGGCGAGACGGGACCGGCGTAGAACGTGCCACGCACCCCCTCCTGCTCGGCCAGCGCGCCCTCCGGTATGACCACTTCTTCTCCTCCGGTCGGAGCCGCCTCTTCCGCCGCCCCGCCGCCGGTCTCTGCCGGCGCACCTCCACAGGCCACCAGCACCAGCGCCCCGATGAGAACGGAGAACACAAGTAGAAATCGTCGGTTGATTGTCATCTTTCCCCTCCCGTGTGGAGTGATTCTGGACTAAAACGGACGCACAGCGAAATGATAACTCATTAATTATGTACAGGCACACACGACCGGCTTTACCAGTGCTCCCGATGGATCACCTCATCGGCGGCGCGTCGTCCACCCCGGCGTGGTGGACGGTCGGACGGCTCAGCCGGATAACCAAACGAGATGCACCAGGGGATGGTGTACTCTGGAGGAACGCCGAGGATATCACAGGCCCGGTCGGGCCGGTAGATGGTCGCCATGACAGAGCCGACCCCCAGCGACCACGCCGTCAGCATCATGCTCTGTGCAGCGCGGCCCAGATCAAAGGGGACGGTCAGCCTCAGGAACGGATCACCCGTGACGAGGGCGACGCCCAGCGCCGCACCGGCCAGATGCCCCGCGAACGCGCCGCACGCGGCCAGCTCGCGGAGCGTTTCACGCTTCTGAACGGCGATAAAATGCCAGGGCTGCCTGTTCTTCGCGCTGCCGGAGAGCCTTCCGGCCTCAAGAATAAGGGTCACAACCGATTCGGGGAGCGGCTCGTCACGGAAGCGACGGACGGCACGCTTTGACCTGATCAGTTCGAATACCTGTGACTTCATAACGGGCCTCTTGTCCCGGGGGTGGCCGCGCCGGAGGGTTTCGCTGCGTTGCTCTGGCTGACTCCGTATGGTAAAATACCGGCGAAATGGGGAGTGGCCAAGCGGTAAGGCACCGGCCTTTGGAGCCGGGAATCGCAGGTTCGAATCCTGCCTCCCCAGCCTGAGTCTCTCTCACTCTCCGGGCCGCGAGGAACAGCCGCCCGGAGAGTTTTATCCCTTGCGAAAAGAGCGTGTGCCGATCAGACAACTGACATCGGCCCCACGCTCTCTATTCCCCAGTGGGCGGTACAAGACTCGAACTTGTGACCTCGTCGATGTCAACGACGCGCTCTAGCCAACTGAGCTAACCGCCCTTCGCCTATGAATTATAAGCAGAATCCGGACCGGCGTCAACAGGAACACAGCCTCCGATCCGGCGCGGTCGGCGTAACCGCGCTGGTGGATTTGACATCCCCATACCTTCGTGCTAACTTTGCGTCTACGGGCCACGAATCCGATCCCGGCAGAGGTTGAAGGCAGAGGGGCTCCATTCGTTGAGTGAACAGGAACGGGACGAGACTCTACTCACC
>DRKO01000496.1 GCA_011051745.1 Chloroflexota bacterium
GGTCCCATCCCGAACCCGGTCGTTAAGCCCGCCAGCGCCGATGGTACTGCCCTGGACACGGGGTGGGAGAGTAGGCCATCGCCAGGAGGACCCTTTTTATTTCCCCCATCCTCATCCCCCTACCCCGGCATCCCTTGCTTCAATTGATAACACGATCTATATTCCAGCAGCATCTTCAAGCAGGCCTGTGTGACCGATCCATAAGCAGAAGGGCCTGCCGGGCAGGAGTGTGAGAGAACGCTGTCGGGTTCTTGCCACATTCCACCTCGAGCCGGGTCGGTTGATTCCGATTGACTCACAACACCCAGGGGAGCAACGATCATGCCTTTCCGACCCCGATTAGGCCTGACTCTCAGCGGCGGGGGTGCACGGGGCGGCGCACACCTCGGCGTTTTGCGCGTTCTGGAGGAAGTCGGCTACAGGCCCGACATCGTCGTTGGAACCAGCGCCGGAGGTCTGGTGGCGGCCATGATAGGGGCTGGCTGGTCCCTTGAAGACATGGAAACGTTCTTCACTCAGGCCAACTTCGCCGACATGATCTACCTGGACCGCAGCGGCGGGGGGCTGGTTGGAACGGAGCGCTTCGCCGGGGAACTCCGTGCCCGGTTCGGTGACGCTGATCTGAGGGATTTCTCCCCTCGCGTCGCGGTGATCGCCGCCGACATCCGCAAACGCCAGCGTATCCTGATTGACCGGGGGCCGGTGGTAAAGGCGATCCTGGCAACGACCGCCGTACCCGGCCTGTTCCCGCCCGTTGAATGGGGGGAATATCTGCTCGTTGACGGCGGAGTCGCTGACAACATCCCCACTCAGGCGACCTACCGGCTGGGAGCACAGCGGATCGTGGCCGTTGATGCGGCCCGCGATCAGGCAAACCCTGAAATGGCGCTGGCGACCGTCGGAGCCTTCAGCAAGCGGTTACAACGTGCCCTGTACTGGCTGCTCAGCCTCTCCAACCGGCAGAAGGCGCTTGAGGTGCTGATCAACTCAACCACGCTCAGTATCCAGACGCTCGCCTCCTACCACCTCTCCGCTTACCCGCCCGATATCCTGATCTGCCCGGAGATGCCTCAGGTTGGCCTTTTCACCGTCGAGCGCATTCCGGAGGCGATCCGGGCCGGAGAAGAAGCCGCCCGCCGGTTTCAGGATCAGATCAGGCGGCTTACGAAGCTTCCCTGCTTCCGGGGCCGCCCCGAAGCACATCGCATCCCGCCCCTGGTCGCCATCGAACTGGAGTAATTGCCCGGCAGCCTGTCGTCTCCGGCTAATTCCGACCTGACTCCTACTATTTGTCAGGTCTTATTATGATGTTCCTCACTACGGCCGGAGAAGCAGACCCGTTATCGTAAAGGTCGAGACCTGTCTTGATTGACTCTGGCCTCTACAACGCAGTGGCAGTTTGGTATGCTCAGATAAGCCCTCGCAACTGATCCGGGTTTAGAGGGCTTGTTTCGCGGAAAAACATGCCGCGCTTTATCTCACAACCTGACAGGCGATATTGAGACAGGGAATTCTGTATGGTCCTGACAGTGTGTGACTGAGGAGGCAGTACCTTGACACGTCAAATCGTAACTATAGACGCCAACGAGGCAGCCGCCTACGTTGCTTATAAAACGAACGAGGTCATCGCAATCTACCCGATTACGCCTGCCTCTCCCATGGGAGAATGGGCCGACCAGTGGAGCGCTCTGGGCGAAAAGAACGCCTGGGGGACGGTTCCGCTGGTGGTGGAGATGCAGGCGGAAGGAGGAGCGGCAGGGGCCGTTCACGGCGCACTTCAGACCGGCTCCCTGACGACCACCTTCACAGCCAGCCAGGGCCTCCTGCTGATGATCCCCAACATGTACAAGATCGCCGGGGAGCTAACGAGCACGGTCTTTCACATCGCCGCCCGCTCGGTCGCCGCTCAGGCGCTCTCGATCTTTGGTGATCACAGCGACGTGATGGCGGCACGGGCCACCGGCTGGGGGATGTTGTTCTCCAATTCCGTTCAGGAGGTGATGGATTTCGCCCTGATCGCGCAGAGCAGCACGCTGAAGGCGCGGGTTCCCTTCCTGCACATCCTCGACGGCTTCCGTACCTCCCACGAGATCAACAAGATCGAGAAGCTCTCCGAGGACGACATCCGCGCCATGATAGACGAGGAACTGATCCACGAGCACCGGGCGCGCGCCCTCTCACCTGATAACCCCTTCATCCGGGGCACGGCCCAGAACCCCGATGTCTTCTTCCAGGCCCGCGAGACGGTCAACCCCTATTATCTGAAGACGCCGGAGATCGTTCAGGAGGCGATGGATCGCTTCGCGGAGCTGGTCGGGCGGCAGTATCACCTCTTTGACTATGTCGGTGCGCCTGACGCCGACCGCGTCATCGTCCTGATGGGATCGGGCGGTGAAACGGCTGACGAGACCGTCCGCTATCTGGCCGATCGGGGCGAAAAGGTGGGTGTTATCAAGGTCAGGCTGTATCGCCCCTTCTCCGTCGAGCACTTCCTGGCTGCTCTCCCGCCCACCGTGCGCGTCATCGCCGCGCTCGACCGGACGAAGGAACCGGGCAGCGCGGGCGAGCCGCTCTATCAGGACATCGTGACGGCTGTCAACGAGGGGATGGTGAAAGGCATCGCCCCCTTCGAGCAACTGCCGCGTGTGATCGGCGGGCGCTACGGCCTCTCGTCCAAAGAGTTCACCCCGGCCATGGTCAAGGGCCTGTTCGACGAGATGGCGAAGCCGGAGCCGAAGAATCACTTCACCGTTGGCATCACCGACGACGTGACCCACACCAGCATCGAGTACGACCCCGACTTCGACATCGAGCCGGACGATGTCGTGCGGGCGATGTTCTGGGGGCTGGGCGCCGATGGCACGGTGAGCGCCAACAAGAACTCGATCAAGATCATCGGCGAGGAAACCGACTTCTACGCGCAGGGTTATTTCGTCTACGACTCCAAGAAGTCCGGGGCACGCACCATCTCGCACCTGCGTTTTGGCCCGCGTCCCATCCACAGCACCTACCTGATCCGGCGGGCTAACTTCGTCGCCGTGCACCAGTTTATCTTCCTGGAGCGCTACGACGTTCTGGAGCCCGCCGTCGAAGGCGCGATCTTCCTCCTGAACAGCCCCTACGGCCCCGATGAGGTCTGGGATCACCTCCCGCGTCGGGTGCAGGAGCAGATCATCGAGAAGAAGCTGAAATTCTACATGATCGA
>DRKO01000497.1 GCA_011051745.1 Chloroflexota bacterium
AGGTGACGCGCTCCGCCGGGCACGGTGATTACAGGCCTATCGTGCTGGCCCCTGCCTCCGTTCAGGAGGCAATCGATCTTACCGTGCTGGCGTTCGATCTGGCGGAGAAGTATCGTCACCTCGTCATCGTCGCTGCTGATGGGCAGATCGGCCAGATCATGGAGCCCGCCGAGCTACCTCCCATGCGCGAGGTCAGGAAGACGCGCCCGGACTGGGCTTTGACCGGCGCTAAAGGCCGCGAGAAGAACATAATCACCTCCATCTACCTGACGGGCGAGGAGATGGAAGCCTACAACAACAAAGTTCAGGCCCGGCTGGCCGAGATCAAAAAGCACGAACAACGCTGGGTTGAACACAGAACCGACGACGCCGTCCTGCTCGTGATCGGCTACGGGACAGCAGGGCGCATCGCCCTGAGTGCGGTTGAGGCAGCCCGCGAGGAGGGGATCAAGGTCGGGCTGCTGCGCCCCCTGACGCTGTACCCCTTCCCGGAGCATCGCGTCTCGGAGCTGGCGGACCGCATGGAAGGTTGTCTGGTGGTCGAGATGAACGCCGGGCAGATGCTCGAAGATGTCCGTCTGGCCGTCGGGGGGCAAATCCCCGTTGGCTTCTACGGACGTATGGGCGGCATCGTCCCAATGCCGGACGAAATCCTGGACGCCATCCGAGAAGAATACGACCGGCTTATGGTTCGCAGGCCACTGTAGCCAGAGGAGGCACAGACAGATGACGATGACAGGTTTCGCCCCTCCGGAGGGGATGGAAGTCGTCTACCAGCATCCCGAATCGCTCGCCAGCGTCCACACTCACTACTGCCCGGGCTGCACGCATGGTGTCGCACACCGCCTGCTGGCGGAGGCGATTGACGAACTGGGCCTTCGGGAAAAGACGATTCTCGTCGCGCCGGTTGGCTGCTCGGTCTTCGCCTACAACTACTTTGAGACGGACGCCTGCGAAGCGGCACACGGGCGGGCCCCTGCCATGGCAACCGGCATCAAACGGGTCAATCCAGACAACATCGTCGTGACCTATCAGGGCGACGGCGACCTGGCTTCCATCGGGATAGCTGAGATCATCCACACCGCCGCGCGGGGCGAGAACATCACCACGATCTTCATCAACAACGCCATTTACGGGATGACCGGCGGGCAGATGGCCCCGACCACCCTGCCGGGCCAGCGGACGACCACGTCTCCCCGGGGGCGTGATGTCGAGACGGTGGGCTTTCCGCTCCGCGTGAGCGAGATGCTGGCCGGGATGACCGGCTCGGCCTACATCGTGCGGCGCTCCCTGCACGATGTTAAAAACATCCGCAAGGCCAAGAAGGCCATTCTGACGGCGCTCAAAGTCCAGATGAACGGGCTGGGCTTCAGCATGGTGGAACTGCTCTCAAGCTGCCCGACGAACTGGGGCATCCCGCCGACCGAGGCGATGGAGTGGATCGAGGAGCACATGGTCCCCTACTATCCAATCGGTGACTACAAAGTGCTGGATGCAGTAAAATCTTTATAGTAAGCTCACACGACCGATTTAGTTCAGGAGGATGTCTCTCGAAGAACGGGTCTTTTTCCGTGAGATCAGGAGAAGGGCCTCCGCAGGAGCGCGATAGAATCTAACCGCGTTCCACATTAAACGTTCAAAGGGTTAAACAGGATAAGGAAACCATGCAAGAGGAATTCCTGTTCGCAGGTTTTGGAGGACAGGGGGTGATGTTCGCGGGCCAGTTGCTGGCCTACGCGGCTATGGACGAGGGCCTCGAAGTCACCTGGATTCCGTCCTACGGGCCTGAGATGCGCGGTGGAACCGCCCACTGCTACGTCGTGATCAGCGACAAACCCATCGGCTCACCGATTGTCAAGCACCCCAAAGTGGTCATCGTCTTCAACTACCCCTCGTTCGAACGCTACGCACCGGAAGTCGCTCCCGGCGGGCTGCTGGCCCTGAACGCCTCGCTGATCACACAACGAAGCCACCGCACCGACATTACAGAGCTCCCCGTCCCGGCGACGGAGCTGGCCGACGAGCTGGGCAACTTACGGCTGGCTAACGTCATCATGCTGGGTGCGGTGCTGGCAGTGCGTCCCGTCCTTTCGCTGGACGCCATGCGGCACGCGCTGGAAAATCACATCCCCGAACACCGGCGGGACATGCTATCGGCGAATCTGGAGGCCCTCGAAAGAGGGGCCGACTTCGCCGCCAGCCTGGTGAGCGCGGGGGCAGGAGCTGTGTGAGGCGAAACAGGATGCTCAAAGTTGCGGATATCATGACACCCCACCCCTATACGGCAGAGCTGGATACCCCTCTGGGCGAGGTACTCAACATCATGAGATCGCGGGGCTGCCGCCATGTCCCCGTCATGGATGGGGATCGGCTGGCCGGGATCGTCAGCGATCGCGATGTGCGGCTGGCGATGAACTCGCCGCTGGTGCTCCACGAGCGAGACGATGATCAACGGTTGCTGGCTACCGTCACCGCCGAGGCATGTATGACGCCCGACCCGATGACGATCAGCCCGGACGCCCCGGCCCATCTGGCAGCCGACCTGATGAAAACGTACAAGTTCGGGGGGCTTCCGGTCGTCAAAGAAGGCAGGCTGGTGGGCATCGTCACCGTCACTGATATCCTGAGCAGCTACATCGCTCTGCTGAGGGAGGACGACTCGCCCTCCTGACAGACATCTCAGCAGGCACAGGACGCAGGCCACCGCAGGTATAAGCGGTGGCCTGTTTTACAGTAGCGCACGACCGGCGTTCGACTATACTTACCGCCAGACCTGAGACACCCGAATAGCCAGAGGGAGGCATCATGACTGAGACCCCCACCGCTCACGACCCCCGGCTCCCCAGCCAGAACAGCTTGGCCGTCCGCACGGATATTCTTGGGGACGGCAAGTCCTGGCTGGAGCTACAGGACATGCTGCCCCATCCCTCGACCGGCCACTCACCGGACATATCCATTGTCAACGCGGCGCGTGTTTCGTTCCTGGGGCACAGCAAAGGGGACGAGCAGGATAAGCGACTCCTGTTCTACCTGCTGAAACACCGGCACACCACACCGTTTGAACAGGTCGAGTTCAAGTTCCGGGTGCGTGCGCCGGTGATCGTGTGGTGGCAGTGGGTCAGGCATCGGACGTGGAGCTATAACCTGCAATCGGGCCGCTACACGCCCTTTCAGGAAGACGAGTTTTATATCCCCTCTCTGTGGCG
>DRKO01000498.1 GCA_011051745.1 Chloroflexota bacterium
CGTAGTGCCAGGGGTTGCGTTGCAGCTTTGGCTCCCTCTCTGGCGCAGGGTGAATGAACACGAAGCGCGTATCGCCTGTGTTGCGGATCAGATCGGGGGCACGCCCGTAGTCTGCGCTTTCCATTGTCTTCAGCATGTCGCTCAGGCGCTTGCTCTCGTTGCGGCATACCCACTCCATGATCTCCTGATCCACCGGCGTGTGCACCTCGTCAATGAAGCGCTGCTCCAGCTCAAAATCCATGTGCCGCCCGGTGAACTCGCCACTCTGCAGGGCCTCCCAGGTGGCATCGCATAGCTTCTTGCCCCGCGCCATGCTTTTCTCTCTGCCCGGCAGATAGTAGGGTGCGTAGTCCGACTCACCGGCGTGCTCGTGCCCTTCGGGGTAGCGAGGCAAATACACATGCACCTCTCCCCGCTCCCCCTCCCGGCGGGCACAGCGCCCCGCCCTCTGGAGAATCGTCGCGGCAGGGGCCAGCTCGGTATGCAGCACCTCGCTGGTGATGTCCAGCCCGACCTCCACGACCTGCGTGGCGACCAGAATATGCGGCGGCCCCGTGTAGCTCTCCACTGATTCGCCAAAGACCTTGCGGATGACCTGCTCCTTCGCTTCCCGATCTTTCCGGTAGAAACGGCTGTGGAGCAACGTTACGCGGGTGTCGTCGCCTGCCAGCGCCTGCTTCAGCTCCTGATAAAGCGCCTGAGCGCGGGCGACGGTGTTACACACGCACAGCGTGCGCTGTCCCTGATGGGCCAGCACGGCTTCAGCAGTCAGAGAGGCGTCGTGGGCGTGGAAGACGCGCTCTTTGTTCTGCTGAGGCGGCAGGGCGAGCATCTGTTCCCGCGAGGCGTCGTCCTCCGGCCCTGCCTCCTCATCGGGGATGACGACCGCGCCCAGCCAGTCGGCCAGATCGCGCAACATCTGCCGGGAGAAGGTGGCCGTCATCAGGATGAAGGGGGTGGTGTCCCGCAGCATGCGCAGCATGGCGAGCGTGGTCGGCAGCATGTCGTCCGGCCCGAAGAGGTGGAACTCGTCGAACACCAGATAGCTGCTGATGATCGCCCCCGCGTTCAGATTGGCCTGCCTCTGTGAGAGGCCATAAGGGACATGCAGGAAGCTGCTCAGCGTCTGGTCAATTGTGGCGAAGATCAGCGCCGCCTCGAAACGCGGATCGTCGGGGTGTTCGCCCGTCTGGATGGAGATCGGAATCTCGTGCTGCATCCCCAGCCGCCGGAGGCTCCGCCGGTATTCGTCCTCAAACTGGTTCGCCAGCACCCGCATCGGCACGGAGTAGATACATTTACGCGGGAATTGATCAGGCGGGGTAGGCCGGTCGGGGTTGACAGCGCGCAGGAAAGGGCGCAGGGCGGCCAGTGTTTTGCCGCTGCCCGTCGGGGCCTGGAGGATCACGTTATGCCCTTCGCTGAGCGCACGCTCGACAGCTTTCTGGAATGGATACATCCGCATCATTGCCATCTCCTACTCTCCGAATAGCAGGTTGTATAATCCGTCCTCGCCATCATCGGCGGAGTGTGGCGCTCCGTACAACCGCGCCAGCCGCGCTGCTTCGCCTGCCAGATACTCTCGTAAGTCGGGCGGGGCGAGCACCTCGACCTCCGAGCCCCAGCCGCGAATCCAGGGCAGCATGTCGGTTGTATCCGCCACCTGCGCCCGCCAGATCAGGTATCCCGGCCTGTCCGGGTCCTCGTATCGCTCCTCCGAGGGGTGCCACCGCGTCTCCAGTACGCGATCCACCACCGCCGGATGAAAGCGCAGCACCACCTCGACCAGTTCCTCGCCGTGAATGATGGACCAGGCATGACGCAGAATCTCCAGGCCGGGGAAATCGGCGGGGATGGAGTAAGAGTCGCCCGTCAGGCGGGCTTCCAGGATGCGCTCCAGCTTGTATGTGCGCAGCGCACCGGGCGGATCACCGCGGCCGATCACATAGGTGGTGAAGCCAATCGCGGAGGGCTCGATCAGATAGGGACGCACCGTCACCTCGAAGGGGCGCTGGCCGCGCGGCTTATAGCGCATCCACACGGCCCGCCGGTAGAGATACCCGCGCACGACGGCCTGAAATACCTGGCTGTAGGAGCGATCGCCGGGGCGCTCGGCCAGTTCGCGGGCGGCCTGCCTGATTTCCTCGCCCACATTCATCTCCCCGACCAGCGCGTCCGCCAGCTTGTAGAGCGCGCTTTCGGCGGCCTCGTTGCGCTTGTCGTTCTGCTTGACGAGCAGGCGTGTGGCAAGGTAGAGGGTCATGGCCTGCTCCGGGGAAACTTCCAGACGATGGAGCTGATTGGCCCGGCTCTCCGGGTCGAAGAACCAGAACGTCCCCTCTCTGTAGATTCGCCCGCTCACCTCAAGCTCGCGCAGATAATTGTTGACGGTGCGGCGCTTCAGCCCCAGCTCGTCGGCCAGTTCCGCCTCGGTCATCCCGCCCGGCGCAGCGCGCAGCGCGCGGAGCAGCCGCTCCTGTCGTTCGAGTTTGGTTTCTTCGGGGATTCGGGGCATTTCACACCTCGCTGAATCTTCTTATCTTCAGTATGCGGCCCATCTGGAAATTATTTTTCCAGATAGCTCCTCTTCCGGCCCGCCATCAGGCCGATCGGGTATCGGCCCTCCTTACATCCACATGGTCTATATATAGTACGGATCACCGCCCCTGCCAAAAGTCCCTTCTCCTGCCATCCTCCTTGACTCCACCCCGCCATCTGTGCTTTCATAGGGCAGGACAGACCCCCGGTGAGAGAGAAGGGAGCGCACCGATGGCCGGGACATCCCCCGCACAGGAACAGGACACGCGCGGGCGGCTGATCTTCATCAGCCATGCCCACGCCGATAAGGAGAAGTACGTCCTGCCGTTCGTGGAGCGGCTGCAGCAGGCCGGATACATCGTCTGGTTCGATCAGTTCGACATCAAGGGCGGCGATAAATGGAAGCGCGAGATTGACCGCGCCCTGCGGCGCTGCGGGGCGCAGCTGGCCGTCCTCACCCCGACCGCCCTCACACGCGAGTGGGTGATCTACGAGCATCAGGAGGCGATCCGGCTCTTCGCGCCCATCGTGCCCGTGATCGTCGAGGAGATCGGAGACCGGTATCCCGACTACTTCGCCCCCGTTCAGTACGTGAAGATGATCCCGCCCTCGTATGAGGACGGCGCGGCCCGCTACGCCGACGCCGACTTCGCCGCGCTGCAGGAGGCGCTTCAGAAGAACATGCGCCGCGCCGGTAAGGAGCTGGTGGACCAGACCCCGCCCGCCGGGCGCAAATTCATCGGGCGGGAGAAGGAACTGCAGGAGCTCTACCGCCTGATGCACGGGGAGGACGGCACGGAGCCGACGCCGGTGGCGGTGACCAGCCAGATGACGGCCGCGCTGCAGGGCATGGGCGGGATCGGCAAGACGATGCTGGCCGAAGAACTGGTGCGGCGGCTCGGCCCGCGCTACCCCGGCGGCGTGATCGTCGAGCGGCGCGGGCGCACCCCGGCTGACGCGCAGGGCGTGCTGCGCCGCTGGGCGGGTTACGCGCTGGGGAAGGAGCCGGAGAAAGAGGTCTCCCCCGACGAGGTGCGGGGCCTGCTGGCGGGGTACGGCGAGCTGCTGGTGCTGATTGATGACATCTGGCCTGCCGACCGGGCGGCGGTGGCGCAACTGCTGGCCGCGCTGCCGCCGGACGCCGACCGCCTGCTGACCACCCGCTATGAGGACGTGGCCGCCACGCTGGGGGCGGCGCGCTACGAGCTCGACGTGCTGAGCGAAGAGGACGGGCTGGAGCTGCTCAAAGACCGGCTGCAGAAGAAGAAAGGCCCGCTGCCCCCTGACGACCTGCTGAAGGATCTCCACGGGCTGCTGGGCGGGCATGCGCTGGCGCTGGAGCTGACAGCCGGGCAGGTGCGGGACAACGCCCGCTTTGAGAACCTGCTGGAGCGGCTGGAGAAGCGCCTCCACAGCGGAGATGTCTCGGAGATCGCGCTCACGGCGGCGGGGGCCGCCCCCAGAGACCGGAGCAACAGCCTGGCGGCCAGCCTCGACCTGAGCCATGCGCTGCTGCAGGAGATGGACAGAGAGAACGGAACCGCCCTCGCGGACCGCTTCGCAATGCTGGGCGTCTTCGCCGAAGAGGCCCCCTTCGACGTGGCCGCGGCGGCGGCGGTGTGGGGCGTGGCGGAGGAGGAGGCGGAGGAGACGCTGGATGCCCTGGCGGGCCACGCGCTGCTGACGCCGACCGGCGACGGGCGCTTCCGGCAGCATGTGATCCTGCATGCCTATGCGCTGGGGCGGCTGCGGGAGGGCGGGCAGGGGGCGGAGAAGGCCGCCGCCCGCCGCCACGCGGAGCACTACGCCGCGCTGGCAGAGAAGTACTGGAGCTGGAACGATGCCCACCGCCTGCAGCCTGAACTGCCGAACCTGGCGGCGGCGGTGGATTTTGCCCGCAGCCGGGGGGAGAGCGACCTGCTCTACCGGCTGGTGTTGTATTCGAGACATATGCTCCAGATGGCAGGGGAGTGGAAGCGAGGGGAAGAATGGCTGGGGGCCGCGCTGGGGGCCCTGCCGGAGAAGGAGGATGAGGAGACCCGCGCCCGCCGCGCCCGCCTGAAGGGCGCGCTGGCGGACCTGGCGCGGCGGCGCGGGGACTGGGAGGAGGCGGAGCGGCTGAACCGGGAGGCGCTGCAGACCTTCGAGCAACTCGGCGACCGCCGGAGTGTGGCAGAGATCAGGGGGAGGCTGGCGGACCTGGCGCCGCACCTGCCGGAGGCGCTGCGGGAGGGGCTGGAGGCTGCCC
>DRKO01000499.1 GCA_011051745.1 Chloroflexota bacterium
ACTGTGCTCTTCTGGAAGGCGCTTTTCGACGAAGGGCTTTTCACCAACGTTTTTGTCCCGCCGGGAGTGCCCCCCAACAAGTCGCTGCTGAGGACAAGCTACATGGCAACCCACACCAGAGAGCAACTAGAGAGGGCTTTAAACATTCTGGACACGGTCGGCCACCGGATGGGGATTCTCCAGTAAGCACTCGTTTCTCAGAAGTCAGCGCCCCACCTGAGCAGGCGGGGCGCTCTCTTTTCCGGGGAACCGGTGATGTTATCTCCGGCCCCGCCTTAGCCAGCCCGTGAACCTCTCCCAGAGCCGCCTGAGCGGCGATGAGGCTCTCGCTACCTCGTCGGCTGCCTGAGAAAGGCTCGCGATCCCCCGGGCTTTCAGTTCTTTGTGGTGCTGCCACACCCAGATGAATAGATCGGCCTCCGTCCGTCCGGGGAAGCGTTTCAGTATGCCCCGCTGCTGGATGATCTGGACGGCCGGCGTGTAGATCATCTCATACCACGCGGCGGCGGCCTCTGGATACGAGATCGGCTCCCCGTCTATTTTCTCCAGCACCTGCCGGTAAAGCGCGATCTGATACTCCAGTTCGCGGTAGTGGCCCGGCGCGGTGAACTGGATATCCAGATCGGGCTGAGTTTCGTCCAGGCGGGTATGCTCCAGAAAGTCGGCGTACTCGGCCTTGATCAGCAGCTCATCCAGATCAGCCTGTGCGCTCAATCCGGCGGGCGTGGGGAATTCCCAGACGTGCGCCTGAATGGTCGAAGCGCCGTTTTGCCGGGCCACAGAGACACGGTGATTGCCATCCAGCACAAAGTAGGCCTCGCCCACCTGATATACCTCGATGGGCAGATACCCCCGGCTCACGGCCACGGCATCCACCCGCTGCCAGCGCTCGCGCAGGTCTTCCCTGCGCGGAAGAAAGGTACGGGTGAAGTCCCGGTAGCGGCCCACACTCCCCCGTATGCGGCTGATCTCAATATCCTGCAGGCCTTTGTAATTCTTCTGGCCCAGCCTCAGGCGTCTCTTGACATCCTCGAAGGAGAGCAGGTCAACAGAGCCGGGGGAAAAGGCTCCCAGTATTTCTTCGAGAATGGCGGCCTGCCGCGCACGTTCCCAGTCCCGCTGGGCGCGCATCTTGGCAAACAGGTTTTCTTCATCCACCCTTCAGGCTTCCTCATCGGCCCGTGCATTATGCAATCTTACTGTGATCAGATGCCGTCCCGCAATCAGGGTATGCGGGGGAAGCGACAGCAAAAAGGGGCAGGGTGTCCCTCGATCCCACCACATGCCCCTTTGCCTGCATATGCAGCAGAGGAGAACGCCGGTTACTCCTCGTCCCCCCGGATGAACGCCTCCGTCTTGTCGCGGGCGACTTCGTCCGGGAACTGCACCGGCGGCGATTTCATAAAGTAGCTGCTCGGCCCGATCAGCGTCCCGCTCAGGCCCCGGTCAAGGGCGAGCTTGGCGCAGCGCACGGCGTCAATAACAACCCCTGCCGAGTTGGGACTATCCCACACTTCCAGCTTCAGCTCGATATTAAGCGGCACATCCCCGAAACTGCGCCCTTCCAGCCGAATATAGGCCCACTTCCGATCCGTCAACCAGGCCACGTAGTCGCTCGGCCCGATGTGGACGTTGTCCGGCTCGATCCCCTCGCTCACCTGCGAGGTGACGGCGTTCGTCTTGCTGATCTTTTTGCTCTCCAGCCGCTCACGCTCCAGCATGTTGTAGAAGTCCATGTTGCCACCGACGTTGAGCTGGCTGGTGCGCTCCAGCCTGACGCCCCGGTCTTCAAACAGATGGGCCAGCACGCGGTGTACGATGGTCGCCCCGACCTGACTCTTGATGTCGTCACCGATCACCGGCAACCCCCGCTCAATAAAGCGATGCTGCCAGTACTCCTCCCGCGCGATAAATACGGGAATGCAGTTCACAAAGGCACATCCGGCGTTCAAAACCTGCTCTACGTACCACTTGGTCGCTTCTTCGCTACCCACCGGCAGGAAATTGACCACCACATCCGTTTCCGTCTCCTGGAGGATCTGGGTGATGTTATCCGTCTTGCCGGGGGCGGGGGTGATCTTTTCCTTGAGGTACTTGCCCAGCCCATCGTGGGTCATCCCCCGGTGAACCGGCACGCCGAGATGCGGCACTTCGGCGAAGCGGACTGTGTTGTTCGGCTCGGCGAAGATCGCCTCGGAGAGGTCCTTGCCCACCTTTTTGACGTTAATATCAAAGGCCGCGCTGAACTCAATATCACGGATGTGGTATCCACCCAGGTTGACGTGCATCAGGCCGGGGATGGTATCCTCGTCTTTAGCGTCCTGATAATACTGCACCCCCTGTACCAGCGCCGAGGCACAGTTACCGATCCCGATAATTGCCACACGTACTTTACCCAACAGGTCCTCCTTTCAGTTCGTCCAGATTAGGGGTTGAAGCTGCCCGGCGGGACGTGTCTAGCTGATCCAGTCGCGATGGACAGGGTCCCACTCGCGGTGTCTGTAAGTCTTCTTGCACTCGCGACAGACAAGAGCGGAGTCAAGATCGCGAGTCACGTTACGCCACCGCCAGCGCACCGTTGCCAGATGGTGGCGACAGGTGGGGCGGTGGCAGATCGGGCAGATTTGTCCCTCCGCAAGCCCTGAATCCCCAAGGCGGCGTGCCTCCTGCGGATTCTTCTCACAGATGTAACACCGCGTCACGGCCATAGAGCCGCTCTCCATCCAATCGCATCGCTCCGGGCAGGGCACAGGGACACGTCTCCCTGTATGGGCCACTCTCACCCGGCAGGCATACTCAGCAACAGGCCGCTATTATACCGCGTGCGACCACTTTCCCGTAATGTGCGGAATAAGCCACAGGGAACCTGAAGCAGAAGAGGAGGCACCTCTCACATCTGTGAGGAGCACAGTCCCTCTCACGGTGTGAGAATTTGCTCCATCATGGCGGCCACTGCCCGATAGATCGGCGACTCGTCGCCCAGTTCAACCAGCGGTCGCCCGCTGAACTCAAACTCGGCCATCTCCGCATCTTCAGGCACAGTGCCGAGTAGGGGGAGGTCCATCTCCTGAATGCGAGCCTCAAGCGGGGCAGGGAGGTCACCTGATAGCCGGTTCACGATCAGATAAGCGTTCTTGATCTGGATATCCAGCTCATGACGGAGTTCTGCGATCCGCTCTGCTGCGACCAGCCCGCGCTGTGTGGGACCGGTCACGACGAGCAGATGATCCACATCGCGGGTCGTCCGGCGGCTGAGGTGCTCCATGCCCGCTTCGTTGTCAATCACCACGTACCGGTAGTTCTGGCTGATCGAGTCGATTACCTGCCGCAGGTTATGGTTTACCGCGCAGTAGCAGCCGGGACCCTCGGAGCGTCCCATCGCGATCAGGTCGAAGCGATCCCCCTCCGAGAGAGAGGAGCGAACCTCATAGTCCAGATAATCGCGCTTGGTCATGCCGCCGCTGAGGGAGCCCATCGCCGCGCCTCCGGTCGAGAGAGACGCCTTGACCTGCTCCAGCAATCCCTCCCGGATGTCGCCGACCGTCCACTCAAGCTCCAGCCCCAGCACCATATTCAGGTTGCTGCTCGGATCGGCGTCAATCGCCAGGATGGCTCCTTCCCGGTTCTGCGCCAGGTACTTGATGACCATGGCAGCAATCGTTGTTTTCCCTACGCCACCTTTACCGGCCAGCGCGATTGTTGTTGTCACGGTATGGCACTCCCTGACTCCGTATTCCTCCCCCTGAGCCTGCCGGGCAGGTTAGCGGGCTAATCGAACGTCGAGCTCCTGAGCAAGGTGTCTGGCCGCCTCACGCAGAGCGGGCACGTGATCGTACACCGGAATCCCCAGCCGGTCGGCTTCCTGGACGGCCAGATCGGCAGGCAGCATCCCCAGAACCGGGAGTCCGGGCGTCTCCGCCTCAATAAAGGCCGCCTCTGCCTCGTCGCGAACTTTGTTACCGACCAGCCACAGGCGCGTCAGGCCGATATCGTGCGCCAGCGTCTTGATCTGAGCTGCCGTGCCCAGGCTGCGGCGCGTCGGCTCAACCACGATCAACATTGCGTCCACAAAGTCCACCGTTGCCCGACCCAGATGCTCCACTCCGGCGTACATGTCCAGAATCAACACGTCTTCATCGCGGAAAAGCAGATGCGTGAAGAGCGCTTTGAGCATGGCGCTTTCCGGACAGATGCATCCCGATCCGCCGGTGTCCACCGATCCCATCTCCAGCAGGCGCACGCCCCGGTGCACCACGCTGAACCGCTCCGGGATGTCATCCACGCGCGGGTTGAGCGTGAAGAACCCGCCAACCGCCCCCGGCTTTGCACCGGTCCGCTCCTCGATCAGATCATCCATCTCGGCGATAGGGTGCAGTTGTGCCCGCAACTCCTCTGGAAACCCCAGCGCTCCCGCCAGACAGGGGGACGGATCGGCGTCCACCGCCAGCACTTCGCGCCCACCGTCCGCGTATACCTGGGCCAGTAAAGCCGCCAGAGTGGTTTTCCCCGTGCCGCCTTTGCCACTGATTGCCAGTTTCACAGCCAGCCCCTTAAAGAAGACAATATCACAGCGAGGCCCGGCCTTTCAACCAGACCTCGCAAGAGAGAATATCCGGGATCGCTTCGCCTGTCTACTGCTGCAGATATGAATCGGCGTAGATCACCTTGTTGAGCAGGATTTGCACCGTCTTCCAGATGGCAGCCTGCTCCGGGTCGCTCATGTCAACGTCTTCGATGGTCGGTTCTTCCATGGCCGCAATCCGATCGTGGATGCGGAGATACAGCCGCTTCACGGGTGTGCTATCGTCCCGCGTCTCGATTGTATGGATCACCTCTTTGAGCTTCTCATCCAGCGGGTCGGCGATCATCATCTTCAGTCCGGCTCCCATCAACATCGCGCAGTAAGTGCGGTTGATTAGCGACCGGTTCTCCCGTGGGACAGCGTTAGAGACGTTCGAGAGGCCAACCGAGATCGCCGGCGGGGGATCCCAGACCACCTGCAACGTGCGTACCGCCTCGATCAGCTCCGGGCAGTATTCCTGACAGCCGGAAACGGTCAGCACCAGAGGATCAATGATCAGGTCTTCGATGGGGAAGTCAATCTCCAGCATACGCGGGATCAGCTTCTCAATCGCGATGTTGACCCGCTCATCTGCCGCAACCGGGATGCCCCCCTTGCCCATCGTCAGCGCGATCAGCTTGGTGTTATACTTCTTCGCCAGCAGCGGGACTTTCTCCAGCCGCTCCGGCTCGGCGGAGGTCGAGTTGATGATCGGCTGGGCTTTGGTGACCTTCTTCAGCCCGGCTTCGATCCCCTGAATGTTCGTGCTGTCGAAGCTGAGCGGCACATCCACCACTGCCTCGACCGTCTCAACCATCCAGGGGAAGACCTCCTCCCAGTCCTTCTTGCGCGGCCCCAGGTTCAGGTCGAGGGCCTGTGCTCCTGCCTCCACCTGTCTGACCGCCAGCTCCTGGAAGAACCTGGCATCCCTCTCCGCGAGGGCTTCTTTCACCCTCTTGGAAATAATGTGAATGTTCTCGCCTATGATATACATATGCGCCAGTCCTTGTTTGACTATCTTTTCAGGATCGCTGCCCCGACCGTCGGGAAACGTGAGATGTCCGTGTGCGGCAGGAACAGCGCCGACATAAATGCCTCATAGAAGGTATTGTCAGCCGAAAGCTCGATGTACGTCATACGGGATGCGATATCCCGCACACGGGCACGCGAGCGAGCATCCAGCAGGGCCAGATAAGCCCCCCGTACGGAGGTATTCCCCAGGAAGTGGAATCGCTCCCAGGGCATATCCGGCAACAGGCCGATCTGGATCGCCTTCTCCACGTTGATATACTTGCCAAACGATCCCCCGATCAGCACCTGCTCGACCGACTCAAGCGGTATACCGACGCTATCCGCCAGCACCGTGAATCCGGCGTAGATGGCGGCTTTGGCCCGCAGCAGGTTGTCAATATCCACGTAAGAGATCACGATGTCCTGTCCGGTTTGCGTCTCTTCGGCCCAGGCGACGACATACTCCGGTCCGTGCTCGCCCTCACGCACACGCGGGGTATCCAGCCCCAGCTTGATGTGCCCGCCTTTATCCACAACGCCCGTCAGGAACAACTCGGCCAGCAGGGAGATCAGGCCGCTGCCGCACAGGCCACGCGGTTTGACGCCTCCGATCACGCGGTAGGTCGGCTCAAAGGTTTCTCCGTTGACCCACACCTCCTCAATCGCGCCCCGCGTGGCACGCATACCGTGCATCACTCCTGCCCCTTCAAAAGCCGGACCGGCGGAGCAGGCACAGGTTACCAGCCACTCGTGCGAGCCGAGGACAGTTTCTCCATTCGTGCCGATATCCATAAAGAGCGTCACTTTGTCTGTGTCGTCCATGCCGGAGGAGAGCACTCCGGCTGTGATGTCGGCCCCCACATAGCTGGCGACGCCGGGCAGGCAATCAACCGTTGCCTCCGGGTGAATCCCGATCCCCGCCTCCCACGCCCGCAGGGTCGGCACATGATTGATGGCCGTCACAAAGGGCGTCAGGCGGATGCTCTCAGCCGGGATGCCCAGCAGGAGATGGATCATGGTGCTGTTCCCGGCCACCGTTGCCTTGACGATATCGGCAGGGGTGGATTTCGTGCGTTTGCAGGCGGTTTCGATCAACTCATTGATCGTCCCCAGCACCAGCTCGCGGATCTCGGCCATGCTTTCCTCGCTCTTGCTGGCATAGATGATCCGCGAGATCACATCCTCCCCGCGCGCGATCTGGCCGTTGTACTCGGCCACCTGAGCACGCACTTCGCCGCTGAGGAGATCAACCAGCCAGACCGTCACCGTCGTTGTGCCGATGTCAATCGCCACACCCCACAGAGGGGTATCGTCCGGGATGTGGCCGGGGCGCAGATCGATCAGATAAGCCGGGCAGTCGGGGCAATCCCACGAGCGGGTATCGAGCGTGGCCGTTACCTGCCAGCCTCCCTCCCGTAGCGTTGTCCCGATCTGGCGGATCGTTGCCAGCGAGGCCCGTATCTCCTCGATCCCCGCCTCCCGTCGCAGGGCGGCTTTCAGGCGGCTCCAGTCATCCGTCTGATCCTCCATGCTGGGAGGCGTGAGCGTCAGCCTGACCCGCTGGATGGTCTGGGCGACCGCCGGATCATATCCGGCGGGAACGCTGATCGCCGCAGCCGTGCGGTCAGTTGTCAGCCGCCGCTCGATCTTCTCCTGCGGCGGGACGGAGACGACCAGGTCCCCTTCAACGACGGTCTGGCAGGCCAGCGCATACCCGGCCTTGACATCCTCGGCGGAGAGCCGGAGCGTGCTACGGCGGCGAGCCGTCCCCTCGACGATCCGGACAAGGCAGCGACCGCAGCGTCCCTGTCCCCCGCATGGCTGGGTGATCTCGACGCCCGCCTGTCGGGCGGCTTCGACCAGCAGCGTGCCGGTGGGAACCTTCACCGGAGCGGGGGCAACGTCGAATTGAACAGTGTGTTCTGCCATGAGTTGTATCTAACCGTTGAATCCTGTGTTGGCGTTGAAGCTCTCCCACAGCGCCGCGCGGCTGGGCTCCGCGCCCTCCGGGAGAGCGGGCGGGGCGGATAACCCTTCCAGCGCAAGCACGGCTCCTATCACGATATCCTCGATCCCAGCCCCCTGGACGCAGGCCCACGCACAGACACGCTCCGGCGGGCAGTCCCGGCATCGGGAGGGGCTGGCCCTCGTCCGCAGGCGCAGAGGAGGGCTTCTGTCAGCGCACATTTGCTACCTCTCAGGGTGCTCAGAGAGCCTCTTTCATGTAGGAAGGCAGGTCAACCGCCTCGCGCGGGCCGACGCGAATCTCCCAGCCCGGCAATTCCTCTTCCAGCTCCCCGGAGAGGACGGCCACGTGCCCCGGTATGACGATCCGCTTGTTGCTGAGCTTCTCCGCCACACCGAAGTTCTTGACGGCCTTCGCGATCCGTTCCGCGTCGAACTTGCCCGCCGCCCATGCTGTCAGCACACTCATGCCCTCAGCGTCGGCCACTAGCAACCAGGCGGGCAGCCCCGATCCTTCAACCTCATTGGCGACGCTGAAGTAGGTGATGCTGAAGTTGGTGGTGACCAGCAACGGGCTTTCGGGCGTGGGCTCGTTGATCTCGTAGAGGCCGGGCTGTACCTGAATCGGCTTCTGCGGGTCGGTATAGATGTTCTGCCGCAGCACAAGCAACGGATAGGCCAGCTCTGGAGCGAAGGTGTCCAGCACGATGAACCCCGCGTACTTGGCGATGGCCTGAGCAGCCAGAATCGCCTCGCGGGCCGGGTCGCCCGCGTCGCCGGGGAAGGCGATCAGCGGGTAGCCCAGCGGGCGGAAATTCTTCTTGAGCGCCAGACGGCGGATCTGAGTGTTGAGCACCAGCGAGCCGCTCAGGTCGCGGGCCGCCGGATCAAGCACCATATCCTCGACGCCCTTTTCCTTGATCTTCTCCGTCAGTTCGGCCAGTTCGTCCAGCGTCTTGCCGATAACGGCCAGCGGGACTTCGTGTTGGCCGGCGAGATCGGCCATCGCTTCCCAGTTGTCGGAATCAGCCCCGTAAACCAGCGGCTTCTCTCCGTTGACGGCCTGCAACCCGGCGGCCATCACCGCCGGATCGCGGCTGATGAGGATCAGGGGACGTTCGCTCACCTCCCGGATCGCCCCCACAGCCGCCGCGAAGGTCGTCGGATCGCCCGAAGTGGCTTCAACAGCGAAACCGTCCAGTGTGAGATCAATTCCCACGTAAGTGACGGAATACGCATCCACCGCCGAGGCCTTCTTCTTGATCTCGTCCGCTGGCTCGGTGTCACGCACGCGGATGAAGAGCCCCGGCCGGTGGTAGAACGTCTTCTCATGGCGGAAGAGCACCACCTCGTTTCCGGCCTTGACCTCATAGCCATCAGATTTGAGCGTCACCAGCCGGATCGGCGGTGCAGCGGATTCGGCCAGCAGGGCCTTTGATTCCTCGCTGACGTGCGGGCAGGCCGAAAGTTCGACCTGTTTGGCGGCCAGCTTCATGGCAAACGCCAGACAGGTCGGGAAGCCACAATCCTTGCAGTTGGTCTGTGGCAGTAGCTTGTAAATTTGAATACCTGAGAGAGCCATTCTCTAACTCCTTACCGGCTACGATGACAGAGATTGTCGCTAGGCCATTTCTGGAACCGTCATCAGTTCCTCAATTGCGGCCTTGATACGCCTGACGCTTTCTGGATGACGCAGAACGACGATATCAGCGCCCGCTTCGATCAGCGTGATCGCCGTCAGCGTCTCCCAGTTGATCGCGCGTCCCTCCCAGTCACCCCATGATTCGGGCACACCCTCTCCGACTTTGGACTCTTTGGCCTTCCAGGCCTCAAAGCCGGGGGTGACGATCATCGGGAACTGGGTCATCGCGTCGCCCTGGAGAGCGGCCAGGCGCAGGCGTTCCATCACCGAGTATCCGTACTCGATACCGTAGCCCAGCGCGCCGGTTGTGGGGTCCATCAGGACACGGTCGGGCGGCAATCCCATATCAGTGATGAGGATGTTAAGCTGCTTCGCCAGGTTGACATCCATCGGCGTGCGAGCGCTGACCAGATGGTCATTTGCCAGCGCCGCCGCAACGATTGTCCGGTAGTTCTTGTCCTCGCAGATACCCAGTACGATCCGCTCCCCCTTGGTGGCCTCCGCTACCGGAACGAGCAGTTCGTTGTCCACCTCCGCCTGTCCCGGCCCGAAGACCAGCAGGGGCAGACCGGTTGCCTCCAGCACGGCCCTGACGGTTGTCACCGCCGATTCCGGTGTGATGGGGTTGCCTTCTGCATCCGTCAGGCTGAACATCAGCTCGATCAGATCGGCTCCTGCCTCCTCGGCAGCCTTCGCCCACGCCGCCGGGTCATTGGCTACGTCACCCCACACGTCCAGCAACAGGGGAGACCAGTCATCAGGACGGCGATCCTTGATCTCAATCGCCACGACAGGCGGGTTAGGAGTCTCGGCCTCAAAGTGCATGAAGGGCAGAGTCTTCTCTCCTCCGACGGTGACCACGCGCGATCGTGTGCCGCCTTCCTCCGCCGTTGCACCGATGGTGACAGTGCGCACCTCTCCGGGCCATTGGTCTTTTGGTATTTCGACTGGCATATGCGATCACTCCTGATTAGGATGTTGCCTCTGACGCCGCGCGGCGTCTCGCTTCCGAATGAAAGTATCAAGCGGGGCCTCGCGATTGGCCTTGACGCCCAGATCGCTCAATTCCTCATCGCTCTCTGCTGCCAGATGTCGTAACAGATGGTGATAGGAAAGCACACCAGCAGGCCAGGCTGCCCCCTGATCGTCGTGCATCAGGAAGATCACCCGGACGCCCATATCCTGCATGAGCTGGGCGGCTGCCGTGGCCGGAATGGTGGGGGGGAGTTCCGGCACATCATCGCGCATCACGTCTTCCGCCGTCAGGGAGCGTGCATCAGGGTGGGCGTAGGCCCGGATCAATTCCTCCTGGGTCACTACGCCCACCGTCTGCCGCTCCCTCGTCACCACCGCGATCCCTTCCAGGTGCTTCTCCACCATCAGACGGGCCAGCTCGGTGATCGGCGTTTCCGGGGAACAGGTCACCACGCCCACCGTCATCAAGTCCCGTACCAGCCTGGCAGAAGGCCCCGATTTGCCGCCCATCAGTGTCCCTGCACCTCCGGTTTAGAAGATCGGGTCCATGATCAGCGCCGGATGATTGTGTTCCTCCAGCCAGGGGAGCAGCTCTTCTACCGTTGTCACATAGCGCTCATCGGCGATCCGCTCGATCAGATCGGGATCGCCCTCTCGCTCGGCCACGGCACGCAGCTCCTCGGCCATTGATTCCTTGAGGAAGCTGCTCATCCAGACGACCCGCTTAAAGCCCCCGTCGGCGGAGATGAACTTGGGGCTGAGCAGATAGTACTTGCCAACGCCCATCACGCCCGGCGTCTGAAGCCCGCCGCCAGCCATACCGGCCAGCGTGCTGAAGGTCATCCCTGCCGGCGTCATGCTGGGGTCCTCGCGGCTCACGACCATGACGCCGTTCGCCTCCGGGATCAGCATCACAATGCACTCGAAGCATCCGCAGGCCGTCATCGGATTTTCCATGATCGAGTACATGGCGACTTCCTCGACCGTGCCGTGCGAGGCTATCCGGGCATACTCGTTGATGCCCGTCCAGTACCCCTTGACCGGGTCGAGGCAGGTTCCCAGCTTGATCGGCTGGTTCGGGCCTGTCGGGTTGATGTTGTATGACGCCTTGCAGTCCAGCCAGTTGTATGCGCCGCACAGCCCCAGCCGCTCCGGGCTGACGATGCAGACGTGATCCGGCGCGAAAGACTGGCACAGAGTGCAGGAGTAGAACTCATCCACGGCGTTGTCGGTCAGGTCGGCCAGCCGCCGGTTGCGGTAGTCGTAGGCCTGTCGAGCCTTCTCCAGCCACTCCTCTATCTTCTCTGGATCGGTGTAGATAGTGACCTGCACCTTGTCCACAATCGCGCCAAAGTCGGCGTGGAAGCGAGCGTACAGGATTTTGCCGAAGTGCTCCAGATTGAAGCCCTTGTCGGCAGCGGCGTTGGAGATTCGGATCCAGGTAATATCGCGCTGCCCGATGTGCTGAATGCCCGACGCGCCGTTGATGAAATAGTGAATCTGGCGCTCCAGCACCGGCTCGAAGTCCTCCTGCATCTGGCGTCCGGCCACCTCTACTACGATGCCCATATCCATGTGCCCCTGCGGCTCAACGTCTTCGAATCCGGGGCCGACGACTTCGACTTTGCCGTCAACAACCTCATCGAGAGGGACCATCCGCAGATACTCGAAGCAGCGTGAGTATTTCCCGCCAAACTCAACCCGCATATCGGCCCGGCGCACGACCTCACCTTCGAAGGCAGACCCGTATGGAACAGGCACAGGCACATCCACGACCTGCAC
>DRKO01000500.1 GCA_011051745.1 Chloroflexota bacterium
CCCATCCCCGCCGCCAATGACGGTGGTGTTGCCGGAGTTATTGATCACATCGTTCCCGTCCCCGCCGTTGACAGTGCCGTTAACGGTCCCCGTGTCCACAACGGTGATGGTGTCATTTCCGCCCCCGGCATCCACACCATCATTATCCGTGCCGGTGCAGGTGATCACATCATCCCCCGCGGTGCCGGGATCGGGCTGGCAATCCGCACGGGCGCTCGCCGATGGAATCAGCAGGAGACCCAGAAGCGCAATCGCTGCCAGACCCATCAAAGAATAATGAAGCTTTCTCATGATTTTTGCTCCTTTCTGCTGCCCTGTCCTGCTCCCCCTCTCCTTCCGAACGATCCGCAGGAACATGCGCGCCACCACACGCTGAACCTGATGGTGCACAGGGGGCGTGTCTGATTGCATGGCGATAGCTTCCTGCGTGACAGGCCCGGCAGCCCTTGCTTCGGTCTGACAGCGGATGAACCGTCAGAAACGGGGACACATCGGAGCAGGCAACAACAGCAACGGCGGGGGAGATGAGGCCCCGCTGAAGAAGGGGGGTCTACCCTGCTGCGCCTGTCTGGCGAACTTCATATCTGCGCAATGTAGATTTTTACAATCATAATTACCATGATAATGCTCTGGTCATTACACCTAAACACAGGATACACAGGAAAAAACCCCGTTTTGTGAAAAATATGTGAAAAAATACGCGAAGGCCACACTGGAAAAAGCGGGAGTGGAGAGAGGCGCCTCCCGGCGTTTGACAGATAGAACTTATGTTCGTATAATCAGGATGTGAACGTGCACCCGGAGCTCGACCCGATAGAAAAGCTGGCCCGGCTGGGCAATGTGAACGCCTACGAGCCAGCCGGTGATGCCCCTCAGTCAGAGCGTCTCGCCTTCGACGCGGGGGGCGGCATCATGTCGTGCATCGCGCACGTCACCACCCCGCACGGCAAAAAGCCGGTGCTCAAGGCGATGGTCACCACCGCCTGCGAGAAGAACTGCTACTACTGCCCCTTCCGGGCCGGACGGGGCGAGATGCGCCGCGTGGCCTTCACGCCCGATGAGATGGCGGAGGCCTTCGACCGGCTCCGGCGGGCCGGTCTGGTGGAGGGGATTTTCCTCTCCTCCGGCATCCTGAACGGCGGGGTGGCGACTCAGGACAGAATCCTTGACACCGCCGAGATCATCCGCCGCCGCTATCACTACCGGGGATACATTCACCTCAAGATCATGCCCGGCGCGGAGTACGATCAGGTGGTCCGCGCCATGCAACTGGCCGACCGCGTCTCGATCAACCTGGAGGGGCCGACGCCCGAACGGCTCAGCGAGCTGGCCCCCAAAAAGGACTTCTCGGCTGAGCTGCTGGAGCGGCTGCGCTGGACGCACCGGATTCGCCAGCGTGAGCGTGTCCGGGCCGACGCGGTGACTCAGTTCGTCGTCGGCGCGGTGGGCGACACCGACCTCGAGCTGCTCAGCCTGAGCGGCTGGCTGTACCGGCAGATCGGGCTGCGGCGGGCCTATTACTCGGCCTTCAATCCGGTGCGGGGGACGCCGTTTGAGGATCGCCCGCCCGTCTCGCCCCTGCGTGAGCGGCGGCTTTATCAGGCCAGCTTCCTGCTCCGCGATTACCGGTGGGATGTCGAGGAACTCCCCTTCGAGCAGGACGGCAACCTGCGCCTCGACGTTGACCCGAAACGCGCCTGGGCGGACGCGCACCTGCGGCAGGCGCCGGTCGAGATCATGCGGGCCAGCCGTGATGAGTTGCTGCGCATACCGGGCATCGGGCCGAAGGGGGCCGACGCCATCCTCCGCGCCCGCCGGAAGGGCCGCTTGACCGATCTGTCCCACCTGCGGGCGCTCGGCGTGCGTGCGCCGGAACGGGCCGCGCCTTACATCCTGCTTAACGGGCGCAGGCCGCCCCGCCAGTTGCCCCTCCAGAGCCGATAACCCGACGGGGATCAGAAAAGGGCAGGCAACACTCAAGCCTGCCCTTTTTGCCTCCGGCGCTGAACGCTCAGCCGATGGTCTTGATGGGGATGACGTTCCCGCTCTGCCCGAAATTGATCACGCTGACGCGGGCGGCCACCTCCTGCGCGATGCGGGTCAACGCCTGCGCCGCCGGTGAGTCGGGGTTGGTGGCAACGATGGGCTTACCGGAGTCCCCTCCGATCCGCACCTGCGGATCGAGCGGGACGCTCCCCAGGAAGGGCACACCCTGCCGGGCGGCCAGCTTCTCACCGCCCCCGCTCCCGAAGAAATCGCCGCTCATGTTCTCGATCACGCCGATGATCGGCACTCTGACGTGCTCAAACATCACCAGCCCGCGCAGGGCATCGCCGACCGCCACATCCTGCGGCTGCGTGACGATGATCGCGCCGGTCAGCGGCACGGACTGGGCCAGCGTCAACTGAGCGTCGCCCGTGCCGGGCGGCAGGTCAATGATCATGTAGTCCAGCTGGCCCCACTCCACATCGGAGAAGAACTGCCGGATCGCGCCGTGCACCATCGGGCCGCGCCAGATCAGCGGCCTGTCGGGATCAACCAGAAAGCCCATGCTCATCACCTTGACGCCATACGCCTCCGCCGGGATCAGCCGATCCTCGCGGGGGGGCGGCATCCCTTCGATGCCCATCAGCATCGGCAGGTTAGGCCCCAGAATATCGGCGTCCATCAGCCCGACCGACGCGCCGCTCTGGTGCAGGGCGACCGCCAGATTGGCGGCGATGGTGCTCTTCCCGACCCCGCCCTTCCCGCTGCTGACCGCGATCAGATTCTTGATGTCCAGGTTCAGCCGCCCGCTCACGCGATTATCGGCTGAGACGCTGGAGTCGAGCTTGATCCGGACTTCTTTAATCCCCGGAACCTGTAGCACGGCCTGCCGCGCCGACTCCTCGATCTGCCCTTTGAGCGGGCAGGCGGGCGTGGTGAGCATGATGGTGAAGCTGGCGGTGTCTCCGTCCACCTTCAGGTCACGGATCATCTTCAACGTAACCAGATCACGGTGCAACTCCGGCTCCATCACCGTCGCGAGCCGGGCCATGACCTGCTCTTCCAGTTGTTTGGTATCAGACATATTACCCTGTTCCTCTAAAACTATTTCCGCGTTTCACGGACTTTGCGGGACGGCGAGTCGCCACCGGCAGGCGTTCGCGGGGCGGCACTTTGCCTTCCACGTGCCAGCCGACCATGTCGGCGCGGGCCTGCCGGAAAAGGGCGATCAACTCGGCATCGCTCCCCTTAAACCGCCTGATGGTCTGCTGACCGCACAGCGTGCAGCCTTTCATCGCGCGGTAGTTGTCCGGGTGGCAGGTCAGGCAGCCACCCAGACGGATCATCATCAGGCTAAACGCCTGCCTTTCGAGGCTGGCAGGTGGCCCGGAGAGCACCCGGTCCACAAACTGCCGCCATTCCTCCCCTCGCAGGTCACGTAGTGCCGGGATGACACGGGCAGGGAACAGAATCTCCGTATCCTTATTCTGATACATCATCGTTCCAATTTCCCTGGCACAAAGGCCGCTCACGCCAGCGAGCGGCCCCTGTTTCTCTAGCAGCACTCGAACGTTGCCGGTCTCCCTCTTGCCGAACGCGCGCGTTCCACACCGCGCAGCAGGCGTTACCGGCTGGCCCGGCTGCCTGTCACCCATGTGGCGACGCCCTACCCCCTGCCGCGCTTCCCCTTTTTGGCCGATTTGGCGGCTTCCTTCGCCTCGCGAGCCAGCCGCTCCTGTTCGGCCCGCGTCGGCGCGATGGTCTGCCAGTAGCTCAACGGCTTGGAGAGCTTCTCCTTGTCGTAGACGTGATGGCCCGTCCGGTCGTAGCTCGAAAGCTCGTAGTCGTGATCCATCTTGATCGCGTCGAAAGGACAGAACTCGGCACAGTAGCCGCAATTCATGCAGATGTCAATGTCAATGTAGAAGGCCTGCGGCTCAGGAACCGGACGGCCCGTCTCCGGGTCTTTCCCCCGCACGATCCAGATGCACTGCGGCGGGCACACCTTCGCACAGATGCCGCAGCTCGTACACCAGATGTGGCCGGGGGCCTCCGGGTGATCGTCGTCGTTCACGACCAGAAAGGGGACGAAGCGGAACCGCTCTGGAACGGCCATCTTCTCTTCGGGGTACTGGATGGTAACCAGTCCGGTCGTCGAGGGGCTCTGGCGGGCCTCGAAGCCCTCGACGGTGGTGTAGCGCCGCACGCCCCACTTGAAATCGTCAATGTAGGTGTCTATGAAGTGCTTGAAAGTGACACGCAGTCCTTTGAGGATACCCAGTCCGTACATGCTTGCTCCTCGGAAACGTCTCTGCGACCGGCTGCCCGTCACGGCGCAGTGGCCGGTCGCAGAAGGCGCGGTTACCGGTCTACTTCGCCCAGGACGATGTCAAGGCTGCCCAGGATCGCGATCACGTCCGCCACCTTGTGCCCCCGACACATCTCCTCGAGGGCGGTCAGGTTGATGAAGCTTGGCGAACGGATGTGGTAGCGATACGGATTGGCCGAGCCGTCCGAGACCACATAAAAGCCGAGTTCGCCCTTCGGGTTTTCGGCGTGGCCGTAATGCTCGCCCTTCGGCACGCGCACGTTGTAGGCACGCTTACCGGCCCAGAACTCCTGCCCCTCGGTCTCTTTGAGGCGCGGGAGCACCTGCCGGAGGATGCGGAGGCTCTGCCATATCTCATCCAGCCGCAGGAGATACCGGTCGTACAGATCGCCGTTATAGCGAACCGGAATGTCGAAGTCGAACTCGTCGTAGATGCTGTACGGATCGGCGCGGCGGATGTCATACTGGACGCCGCTGGCCCGCAGCACCGGCCCCGTGACCCCGTAGGCGACGGCCAGATCGGGCGGCAGCACGCCCACCCCTCTACAACGCGAGACGAGAATCTCGTTCTGCGTCAGGTAGTCGTCAAACTGCTGCGTGACGCGCGGCAGCCGCTCGTTGATCAGCTCCTCCAGGAACTCCATCGTGTCCAGTTGACGGGGCCAGTCACCGACCTTGACCGCCGGACCGCCGATATAAGGCGGCAGATCGTAGGCCACGCCGCCAAAGCGCATGTAGTTGCACATCATACGCGAGCCGGTGACCGCCTCGAACAGGTCGAGGATCAGGTCGCGCTCGGTGATGGCGTACACGGCGGGCGTCAGGAAAGCTCCCAGGTCATTCAGGAAGAAGCCGAAGAACCACAAATGGCTCAGGATACGGGTTAGCTCGGCCATCAGGACGCGGAGCAACTCGGCCCGCTCCGGCACTTCCTGCCCCAGCATCTTCTCGACCGTGATCGCATAGGCCAGATTGTTCGACATGCTCGTCAGGTAGTCCAGCCGGTCGGTGTAGGGCATGTTCATCAGCCAGGTGTTACGCTCGCCGATCTGCTCGTGGTTGCGGTGCAGGTAGCCCATGACCGGCTCGAGCCGCGTCACCGTCTCGCCGTCCACCGTGACGACCATCCGAAACACGCCGTGTGTGCTGGGGTGCTGAGGCCCCATGTTGACGATCAGTTGATCGGTCTTGATCCGCGTGATGCCGACGCCGCTGGGCGTCCGGATCGGCTCCAGACCGCTGTAGAGGACGGTCTCCGCCTCCGGCTCCCACTCGTCCGGCACGAACCCCGGCGGATACTGGACGTTCATTCCATAGGGCACGCCCATTTCCGCCCGCCGGACATGCCCGCCCGGCCAGCGGCTCTTAAACGGCTTGTGCTCGTCCTCGTAGAAAGGCTCTTTCCAGTCCTTGCGCAGGGGGTGGCCTTCGAACCCTTCCCAGAGCAGAATCCGCTTCAGATTCGGGTGGCCGGTGAAGCGGATGCCCATCAGGTCCCACGCCTCGCGCTCCTGAAAGTTCGCCGAGGGCCAGATGCCCGTCAGGGAGGGCAGTTCGGCCTCATCGCGCGGCGTCCGCGCCTTGAAGTTGAAGGCCGGGCCGCCGCGCTGCGTGCTGTAGACGTGGTAGACCACCTCGAAGAAGCCCTCATCGAGATAATCCACATACCCCACGTTGGTGAGCAGGTCGTATCCCAGATCGTCGCGGATGGCCTTCGCCACCTCGACCAGCCGCTCGCCTGACACGACCACACCCTGATAGCCCTCCCGCTCATCCGGCTGGACGGCCTCCGGGAACCTTTCCTGAAGCTCTGCGATCTCGGTGGTTGTTTGTTCGGGTACTTCAGCCATTGGTCTGCTCTTCCTGAGAAGCGGCGTTCTCCGCCACTGCCTCCGCTCCGGCGGCTGCCTGGGCGCGGATCAGGGCGGCCTGACGTGGATCGATCAGGTCGGGGCCAAGGATGGGGATCGGAACCGCCTCCCCCTTCCCCTCGCGATACCAGGGCACGGTCCGCACGCTCTGCCTCTCGATCTTGGCGTGCAGGGCAAGGAAGCCATGCAGCAGCGCCTGTGGAGTGGGCGGACAGCCGGGCACGTACACATCCACCGGAACGAACTTGTCAATGCCATCTACGACGTTATACCCCTCTTTGAAGGGGCCGCCGCCGGAAGCGCAGGCCCCCATCGCGAGCACGTAGCGCGGCTCCGGCATCTGGTTATAGAGCCGGACGATCTGGGGGAGCATCTTCTTGGTGACCGTCCCGGAGACGATCATCAGGTCGGCCTGGCGCGGGCTGGGGCGCACCACTTCCATGCCAAAGCGGGCCTGATCGTAGCGTGCGGCGGCCACTGCGATCATCTCAATTGCGCAGCAGGCCAGCCCGAACATCAGCGGCCAGACGGAGCGAGCACGGCTCCAGTTATACAGCCGATCCAGCGTCGTGATGGCGACGTTGGATTTCAGCTCGTCCGGGATAGGGTAATCAGGGTTATTAAGGGAATCAAACTGATCGGTCATAGCGGGGTTGCTGACCTCCTGGGATAACTACGTATACCACTGGCAGGGTTGCCTGTCCTTGTTTTCTCAGGTGGGAAGATGCGAGCAAAAGTCCGGGAGTGCTTTCGCCGGTCAGGGGGGAAGATGACAACGCCTTGATCTCTGGGTATAACACGCCGGACAATCCTTTGGCGTCTCGATTCTGGCTGTTGAGAACGCGATAAATGGTACATCGCGTGCCCCTAAAAATCAAGCTACGGGGGCGATGGACGGCTGCTCCCCGGCGAGGTCCGCTGGCGCATGGCAAATGATGAGTTTCACAAACTGGATTTAGTATATCAATTTCTTACTTATTTCGTCAACAAACTCAATTTCCGGCCTGGCTTTCTCCTCCTTCCTCTCTGATGGACAGCGGCGCTCAGGGGGCGCGACTCTGGGCACGCCCCGCCCGCACGGCTTGAACGGGCGCGAAGGGCACAGTATGATCTACTCTCGAACAGGAGGGCGTCACGCATGAGGCCCGTTCACGCGGGGCACGATCCTGTGTCCCCCATCCAGGAGACAGATTGAACATGGAGAACTCCAACTCTTCTCTGGCAGGGAAGCCCCTGCACATCGGCTTCATCTCCACACGCTTCAGCGGCACGGATGGCGTCTCGCTGGAAACGGAAAAGTGGGCCGAGGTGCTGGAGAGACTGGGGCACACATGTTTCTACTTCTGCGGGGAGTCGGATAAACCGCCGGAGCGTAGCCACGTCGTCGAGGAGGCGCACTTCAAGCATCCGACCATTGAGGCGATCAACGCCATTGCCTTCTCCGATTCGTGGGGGCGGAAAGACCTGCTGGAGGCCGTCAATCCGGCCATCTACGGCATCGCCACGCCCGCTTTCTCCCAGTACATCCGCCCGCCCCGCGTCACTCAGCGGCTTCAGGAACTCAAAGAGCTGCTCAAGGGGGAGCTTTACCGGTTTGCGCACCGCTTCGACATCAAGCTGCTGATCGTCGAGAACGCGCTGGCGATCCCGATGAACCTCCCGCTTGGGCTGGCCCTGACGGAGTTCATCGCCGAAACGGGCTACCCGACGATCGCCCATCACCACGATTTCTTCTGGGAACGGAAGCGGTTTCTGGTGAACTGCGTGGGGGACTACCTGAGCATGAGCTTCCCCCCCAACCTGCCCTCGATCCGCCACGTGACGATCAACTCGTGGGCGGCCCGGCAACTGGCCCTCCGAACAGGCATCTCCTCGATGGTCGTCCCCAACGTGATGGACTTCGACAACCCGCCGCCACCGCCGGATGACTACGTCGCCAGCCTGCGGGCCGATCTGGGCGTGGAGCCGGACGAGCTGATGATCCTCCAGCCGACGCGGGTCGTGCAGCGAAAGGGCATCGAGCACGCCATCGAACTGGTCAGGCGGCTGGGACGCAGGGCCCGGCTGGTCATCTCACACGCCAGCGGCGACGAGGGGAACGCCTACGAGCAGCGCGTGCGCGAGTTCGCCGACCTGCTGGGCGTCAAGACGAACTTTGAGGCGCACCTCATCAAGCCCCAGCGCGGACAGACGGAAGACGGACGGAAGGTGTACTCCCTCGGCGACGTGTACACTCAGGCCGATCTGGTGACCTATCCCTCCATGTTAGAGGGGTTCGGGAACGCCTTTCTGGAGGCGCTCTACTACTGCAAGCCGATTGTGGTCAACAACTACTCGATCTACACAATTGACATCAAGCCCAAGGGGTTCCGCGTGATCGAGTTTGACGGCTTCATCTCAGATGAGACGGTGTTCCAGACCCGGCGCGTGCTGGACAATCCAGAACTGACGGACAGGATGACCCGCCACAACTACAGGCTGGCGAAGCGACATTACTCATTCTCGGTGCTGAAACGCCGCCTCCAGATTCTGATCACCGATTGCTTCGGGGAGGAATAGGGCGGAGGGAGATCGGCGCACCGGCGGAATAAAAGAGGCCCCGCGTCAGGTGCGGGGCCTCTCTGTGTTCACGCCTCGGAGTCGCTTCACTCCGGCCTGCCGATCTCAGGCAGGCTGAGCCTCCTTCTCGCGCAGCGCGGCGTGCGCAGCCGCCAGACGGGCGATCGGCACACGGTAAGGCGAGCAACTGACGTAGTTCAGACCGATCCGATGGCAGAAGTCAATGCTCTGCGGATCGCCGCCGTGCTCACCGCAGATGCCGACCTCCAGATCGGGGCGCGTCTCCCGGCCTTCCTTAACCGCGATCTGCATCAGGCGACCAACCCCGATCTGATCCACCGTCTGGAAGGGATTGGAGGGGAGGATGCCCTTCTCGACGTAGGCGAGCAGGAACTTCCGCTCGGCGTCGTCACGGCTGATGCCATAGGTCATCTGGGTCAGGTCGTTGGTCCCGAAGCTGAAGAACTGGGCCATCTCGGCCATCTCACGCGCCGTCAGGGCGGCACGCGGAATCTCGATCATCGTCCCGAACTTGTAGGTGATCTCGATGCCCTTCTCGTCCATCACCTGCCGGGCGACCTCCTCAAGCAGCGGCTGAATCTCCTTGAGTTCGTTCACGTGGCTGGTCAGCGGGATCATGATCTCCGGATGCACCGCGACGCCCTCTTTCGCCGCGTCGCAGGCGGCCTCGAAGATGGCCCGCACCTGCATCTTGTTCAGGGCAGGCCGCATGATGCCCAGACGACAGCCCCGCAGGCCGAGCATGGGGTTGAACTCGTGCATGTCGCTCACGATCTCAAGCAGACGCTCTTTCTCAGGGTCGCTCTTGCCCTGCGCCTTGAGGGCCGCCACTTCCTCGATCAACTCCTCCAGCGAGGGCAGGAACTCATGGAGCGGCGGGTCGAGCAGACGGATGATGACCGGCAGGCCGTCCATCGCCTTGAAGATGCCGTAGAAGTCATCGCGCTGGAGGGGGAGCAGCTTCTCGTGCAGAACACGCTGGAAATCCTCCTCGGTCTCGGCCAGAATGGCCTCCTGGAAGATGGCCGTGCGCTCGCCCAGGAACATGTGCTCGGTGCGGCACAGGCCGATCCCGCCCGCGCCGTAGCTCCGGGCCTGCGCGGCCTGCTCCGGTGTGTCGGCGTTGGCCCAGACGCCCAGCCGGCGGAACTCATCCGCCCAGCCGAGGATTTCCTTCAGCTCCGGCTGATCTTCGAAGGAGGCTTCCACCGTCGGGATCGCGCCGAGGAACACCTCGCCGGTCGCGCCGTCCAGCGAGATCACGTCACCCTCTTTGACGACGACGCCGTTCGCGCTGAACTCGCGCTTCTCCAGATCGAGCTTGATCTCTTCGCATCCGGCCACGCAGGGCTTGCCAAGCTGACGGGCCACCACGGCGGCATGGCTGGTCGCGCCACCGTGCTGGGTCAGGATGCCCCTGGCGGCCAGCATCCCGTGCACGTCGTCGGGGGTGGTCTCCGGGCGGACGAGGATAACGTCCTTGCCGTCCTCCAGAGCGACGCGCTCGGCTGTGTCG
>DRKO01000501.1 GCA_011051745.1 Chloroflexota bacterium
GCAAACGGAGCCCTCAACCCCCGTGCTATGTACCGTAACCGGCTCAGGCCGGAATCATTCGCCAGAGCGCCGGTCGTCGCACCTCCGGTGACGCTGTTCGATGCTGCGCCGGAAGGGGACGGGGCAGCAGCCCTCGTCCTGACAACGACGGAGCGAGCCGTCGATCTGGTCCCCGCACCGGTGCGGATCGCGGCCTCAGCGGTGGCGACCGATGCGCTGGCCGTACATGAACGATCCGATCCTCTCTTCCTGAGCGCGGCGAACATCTCCGCCGGACGGGCCTATGAGCAGGCGAAGATCGGACCGCAGGACATTGATCTCTTTGAGCTCCACGACGCCTTCACCATCCTCGCGGTCATGACGCTGGAAGCCTGCGGGTTCGCCGAGCAGGGAACGGGCTACCGGCTGGGAAATGAGGCCGGAATCGGGCTAAAGGGGAGCATTCCGATCTCCACCTTCGGGGGACTCAAGGCGCGGGGGCATGCAGGCGGCGCAACGGGCGTCTATCAGGCCGTCGAGCTCGTGCTCCAGCTACGCGGCGAGGCAGGCGATAATCAGGTTCCAGATGCGCAGATCGGCATGGCGCAAAACCTGGGCGGGATGGGGGGAACAGCGATCACGCACATTCTGAGGACGATCGGATGAACGGGTATTGATAGTTTTTGATAGTCCGAGGGTGGAGACTGGTAGTTTCTGAAAGTCCCTTCCAGGCATAATCATGGCAGCAACTTGCATCAGGAGGTTTTCAATGGAAGTTCCACGCCACTGGCGGATGAAGCACGAACGGTACAACCTGAGAGGAACCTACGACCCTGAGTCGGGGCGGTACTTCTTCGGACACCGTCGTGCCTTCGACGTTGAGTATGTGACCGAGCTATATTCCTTCGGGCAGCGGAAGATCCGCCGGAGCGCAGAGGCGGTCTACGAACCGGCCCAGCGTTAAACAGCGCCCAGCCGCCAAGCTTATGGAGAAAAAGAAGGATCGGGTTCGCACGCTTGCGGAAACAGGCGTGCCAGGCGAAGAGGTTACCTTCTCCGGCAGAGGGACTGTTTACAGCTATACCATCGTCCTGAACGCGCCGGAGGGCTTCGAGGAGCAGGCCCCTTACACCATCGCGCTCGTCCAGTTGGATGAGGGGCCTATGGTGACCGCCCAACTGACCGACCTGGAAGGCGAGCCGGAGATCGGGATGCGCGTTGAGATGGTCACACGAAAGCTCCGCACAGACGGAGAGGCAGGGATTATCGTCTACGGGTACAAGTTCCGGCCATTCCTGCTGCCGGAGGCCTGACCTCCGTCTCTGATACACCAAGATGCGAAACACATGCCGCGCTAGTCTGGGCACGGCATGTGTTTCTATTTCTCCTTCTGTCTGAGAGAACGCTGTTTTTGCCCCCGAACCGGCTACAGAATCTGGGACAGGAAAAGCTTGGTGCGCTCGTGCTGAGGGTTGTGGAAGAAATGCTCCGGCGTTCCCTCCTCCACGATCTCCCCGAAGTCGAAGAACAGAATGCGGTCGGCCACCTCGCGGGCAAACCCCATCTCGTGGGTCACGACCAGCATCGTCATGCCGGAGAGAGCCAGTTCCTTCATCACATCCAGCACCTCTTTGATCATCTCCGGGTCGAGAGCCGAGGTTGGCTCATCAAACAGCATGATGCGCGGCTCCATCGCCAGAGCGCGGGCTATCGCCACGCGCTGCTGCTGACCGCCGGAGAGCTGACCGGGGTATTTGTGTGCCTGCTCTGGAATGCCGACGCGCTCCAGTAACTCGAGGGCCTTCGCCTCGGCCTTCTCACGCGGCCAACGGCGGACCCATAGAGGAGCCAGCGTGATATTCTGCATCACGGTGAGATGGGGAAAAAGGTTGAACTGCTGGAACACGATCCCGATCTCGCGCCGGATGGCGGCGATATTGCGGATATCGTTGCTTAGCTCGATCCCATCCACGATGATCCGCCCGCGCTGATGCTCCTCAAGGCGGTTGATGGTGCGGATGAAAGTTGACTTGCCGGAACCGGAAGGGCCGATAATAACGACCACCTCCTGACGCTTAACCCGCACACTGATATTCTTCAAAACCTGGAAATCGCCGAACCACTTGCTGACGTTCTCACAAATGATGATATCCTCATCAAGGGCGCGGCTATCATAACGAACGGTGTCTTGCTGCTGGGCCATCATCCCCTCCTAAACATTCCTTCTCATAGCTGGCTGGTGCCGCCCATCCCACTGGTCGAGGATTCGATTCGCCGCGCCGCTGACGACATGATGTAGCTGAAGATGAAGTAGACGCCGGCGACGAAGAGGAAGACCTCCATCTTGTGGGACTGGAACTCCGGGCGCTGGGCAAGCGCGGCTTCGGTGATGCCGAGCAAGTCGAGCAAGGTGATGATACTCACCAGCGTTGTATCCTTGAACAGGCTGATGAACTGCCCGACGATGGCGGGGATCACGATGCGGAGAGCCTGAGGCAGAACGATCAGCGCCATGACAAGCGTTGGCTTCAGACCCAGCGCTTCAGCGGCCTCGATCTGCCCTTTGGGGATGGCCTGCAGACCTCCACGCACGTTCTCTGCCAGATAGGCGGCGCTGAAGAGCGTGATCCCGGCCATGGCACGGATCACAACATCAATCTCCGCCCCGACGAAAAGGGGCAGCATCACCTGAGCCATGAACAGAATGCTGATGAGGGGCACACCCCGGATGACCTCGATGTAGATCGTGCTCAGCCACTTGATAATCGGGAGATTTCCCCGGCGCCCCAGCGCAAGAAGCACCCCCAGCGGGAAAGAAGCGACAATGCCCACCACCGTCAGCATGATGGTGAGCAACAGACCACTCCACAACTGAGTCCGCACGGGGGGCAGGAACGACAGCCCCCTGAGGCCGCTCAGGAGGATCCAGATGACCACCGGCGAGATAAGCCAGAGCCCCATCAATATCCGGCGGGCGAGCCTATAGCGCTTCCAGAACAGCGCACTGGCCCCTCCCAACGCAACAACCACAAGCAGGCTGGCCGTCGTGCGCCAGGCCTCCGAACGGGGATACTGACCAATCGCAAACAACACCAGGTTCGAAGTGATGACC
>DRKO01000502.1 GCA_011051745.1 Chloroflexota bacterium
CCGATCTGGAAGGTCACCCCCTGCGAGGCCATGAAGCGCGGCTGCCCGGCCTGAACGGTCAGCGTCTCCCCTCCGGTCGTCTGGAGGGTGATCGTGTTCTGCGTCATGGCCGTGATCGTCCCCTCGACCGTGACCCACTCGTCCACCTGTGCCTGTGGCTGAGGGGTATGACTGCCGTCGGCCAGCCCGTTCGCGTCGGGGTTGCCCGCGCCGCCATGACCGCCCGCGCCGCCGCTCCAGAGCGGCATCCCGTCTGTGCTGCGCACGGTGAGCACCTGCCCGTTCTCCAGCGTGACGCTGGCGGCGTGGTACTGATCACCGCTGGCGAAGCCCTCGACCGTCACGCTGTCGCCTTCGCTCAGCGTCACGCCCTGCGCCTGCCAGTAGGCGGGCGGGCCGAGCTCGACGTAAACGTCGCTCCCGTCCGCCAGCGCGAGCGTGAAGCCGAAGTCGTCCAGTGTGCGGATCGTGCCCTCAGCCGTCCAGGGCTCGCCGATCATCTCCGGAGCCATGGCCTGCTCCTGCACGCCGTTTCCGCGCTGACCCTGATCGTCTCCGCCGTGAGTGGCCGTCCGGGTCTGTTCCTGAACCTGTTCCTGTTCCGCCTCTGCGATCTGCCCGGCGGCGTCGTTGCGGGTGGCGGCCTGATAGGCCAGCGCCGCGCCGCCCGCCCCCAGAACGGAGAGACTCAGAACGCCGATCACGATTTTCTTCACCATCTGCCCTGCCTCCATGTGATTCTGTGGTTTTGTACCCGTGTACAGACAGAATGACGCAGGATTATGAAGAACCTGTTAGAATACGATGGGAATCATATGGAGGGCAGAACGGGGAGGCGGGGATGCCGACACCGGAAGAGTGGGACAGCGCGGTTGAGAAGGCCATCCGGCGGGCGATGGAGGAAGGGCAGTTCGACGACCTGCCGGGGGCAGGCAAACCGCTTGATCTGGGAGAAAACCCGTTCGAGGACCCCGCCGCGTGGGCAGCCAACCGCCTGTTGCGCAACAACGATCTCGCCCCGGCCTGGATTCAGGAGCGCAGGGGGATCGAGGCCGATATCGAGGCTGCCCGCGAGCGGCTGGCCCGTTCATGGCGCTGGTATTATGCCCTCACCGGCGGGCAGGGCGGCACATGGGCCGATGATCACTGGAAGCGGGCCGAAACCGCCTTCCGTGACACGGTGGCCGACCTGAACCGCCGCATCCGCGATTACAACCTGAAAGCGCCTTTCAGCAACCTGCAGCGTGCCCCGCTCGACGTGGAGAAGGAGATCGAGCGGGTGAAACGGGGGAATCAGTAGGGCAACAGAGACTGTTCGGTCACCGTCTCCTTCAGAATTCCGGGGAAGGGGAAGCGGAGCATGGCGGAAGACCCGGCCCTCCCCCGAATTCCGGGGGAGGGAAGCCGGGCACGGCGAGGACGGATGGGGGACCATCCCCGCCGTCCACTCCGGATCGCCGGAGGTGAGATGATCCTAGCCGCGCGTTAACTCGCGCACAATGATGTTTCGCTGAATCTGGCTTGTGCCTTCGTAAATCTGGAAGACCTTCACATCACGCATCAACTTCTCGACCGGGTACTCCTTCATGTACCCGTAGCCGCCGAATATCTGCACCGCGTCCACGCAGGCTTTCATCGCCATATCCGCCGCAAAGGCTTTGGCGAAGGCCGCCGCTCTGGTGTCCGGCTGGCCGCGATCCACGTTCCAGGCCGCCTTCCAGGCCAGCAGACGGGCCGCCTCGATGTTGATCGCCATATCGGCCAGCATGTGGCCGACCGCCTGAAAGCGCACAATCGGCTGACTGAACGCCACGCGCTCCTGGCTGTAGCGCAGCGCCTCTTCCATCGCGCGGCGGGCCACGCCGACCGCCGCCGCCGAGACGGTGGGGCGCGAGATGTCGAACACGCGCATCGCGGTCAGGAAGCCCGACCCCTCCGGCCCCAGCCGATTTTCCTCTGGAATGACGACATCCTCAAGGGATATCTCCGCCGTGTCGGCGCAGCGCTGGCCCAGTTTGTCGAACTTCTTGCTGACCGAGAAGCCCTCCCGATCCCGCTCAACGATAAAGCAACTGATCCCCTTATACCGATCCTCGCGGTCGGTGCGGGCAAAGACGACGAAGAACGACGCTTCGGAGGCGTTGGAGATAAACGTTTTGCTGCCGTTGAGCACGTATTCGTTGCCGCGCTTCTCGGCGAAGGCTTCCATCGCCGCCACGTCCGAACCGGCGTTCGGCTCGGTGACGGCGTAAGAGGCCAGTTCGCCCTCCACCATCCGGCTCAGCCACTCTTTTTTCTGTTCCTCTGTGCCCACCAGCTTGATCGGGACGGCGGCCAGATTGTTGATCATCAGGGCCGTGCCCACGCCGGAGCAGGCCCAGCTAATCTCCTCGGCGATCAGGCACTCCTCCAGAACGGAGGCCCCCAGCCCGCCGTATTCCTCCGGGATGTTGATGTTGATCAGCCCCACTTCTCGCGCTTTTGCGATGATCTCGTGGGGGAATTTCGCCTCCCGATCCAGTTCCTCCGCGACGGGTACGATCTCCTTCTCGGCGAAGTCGTGTGCCATCCGGCGCAGCATGAGCTGCTCATCTGTCAGTGCAAAGTCAATCATGGCTCCTTCTTTCTCCGGGACAGGATAAATAATCAGACTCGGCAGCGGAGAGGCAATCAGCGATGACGGGGTTCCGCTGCTCTCATTCTACAACGGCTCTGCGCGGGGGGACAACCGCCCTTTGCGTCGCACATCGGGACGCTCCCCATCGCCTCCTTCATGAAAAATTCACAAAAATGAAGTTTTTATGAATCTGTAATGTCCCGCAGGCAGAGGGGGTAGGTGAATTCCCCATGTAGATCGGGGCGGCTTGCCCTATTCTTAAGTATAGAAACACGCGGATAGTCTGCATTACTGAACAGAACACCAGACCCCTTCGCGGGACGGATAAGGAAAACATGACTCGGAAACGCACAACGACTCGCCAGACACTACCACTCCTGATAATCATCTTCGGGTTAAGCGTTGCTTTCCTGGGAACGATAGCGGCGGCCTTTCTGATTGCTTCACCGGAAGTCGCCACCACTTCAACCGCAGCAGCAGTGGCAGAGACTCCCTATTTTGATGAGTTGCCCACCCCTGATCCGGCAGGAATAGAGCTTGACTATGTAGTCTCGGCCCGGTGGGATCACGATCCCATCACCTACAGCATTCTCAACTGCCCCCGTTCGTTAGACTGTGCCCAGGCGCAGGCTGCCGTGCGCAGCGCGATGGCGACCTGGGATCGAGTCTCCGGCTTCACGCTGGTTGAGGTTGCAAGTGGTGGCGACATTGAAGTTTCGTGGGGCTCCGGCGCTCCGAGCGGCCCCTATCATTTCGACGGCCCCGGCGGCGTGCTGGCCCACGCCACGCTTCCGCTGCCCTCGCTGGGCGACCGGGCGGGGAACGTCTACCTTGATGACGATGAGAACTGGGTCGTAGGGACGCCGACCCTTCCCTACCCGCAGCAGATTCACCTGCCGACCACCGTTCTGCACGAGATCGGTCATGCGCTGGGCCTGAACCACAGCGAAGACCCCGGCGCGTTGATGTGGGCGGGATATGTCGGAGTGCGTGGTCTCACTGCCGATGACATCGCGGGCATTCAGGCCCTCTACGGGACGCCGGAACTGACCGGCCAGCCCGGAAACGCACAGAACGCAGCCGACGAGGCGTTGCTCTCCGGCAGCGTGACGGCCACCGCCACCACCAGCGTCAACATGCGGGCCGGGCCGGGAACCGGCTACCCGGTGCTCACGGTTCTTCCTGACGGCCAGACGGCAATCGTGAAGGGGCGCAACAGGAGCAACACGTGGCTATACGTCGAGTACGGGGAAACGGGCGGCTGGGTGGCAAGCTGGTTATTCATCATCAGCGGTGACCTGAACGCCGTCCCCCTGATGGGAACGGGTCGTTAGAACGGGCGACAGGGTGACCCTCTCCTCCCTCACCGGTAGGCCCCGGACGGGTTAAGAGATTTAGAGCTTGAAGAAAGGGGCTTACCTTTATATCCCGGGAGCACGAGAAGCCCCCCCTCGCGCTCCACAGAGCAGGCCCCCACCGACGCGATGAACGGTGGAGGCCTGTTCGCGTCTCCGGCCTGTGCGGAGGGCGGGGAGTGCTCAAACTGCGGAAGACATGGTAGACTCAGGGCATGAACGGACATCCTCCCCGTTGCGCTGCCCGCCCAACCCGGCGTCGTTGCACATCCGGGCATTCCCCGGAGGTCGGATCGAAGCGAGACGTCATTCACGGCCCGCTGCCAGAACAGCGGGCGCACCGGATTCTCAGCCTGCCCGCCTGAGCGGCAGGCCGTGTACAGAGGAATAACACCCATGCAGGAAAAACTCGACCAACTGAAAGCCCACATGGCACGCATCAGCGACCTGCTGAGCGCGGCCTCCGTGCTGGGCTGGGATCAGAGAACGTATATGCCCCCCGGCGGTGCACAGGCCCGCGCCGATCAGGTCGCGACGTTGAGCGGGCTGGCCCACGAGTTTTACGTGGACGAGTCGCTGGGCAGGTTGCTGGAGGAGCTGGAGCCGTACCTTTCTGAGCTTGACTATGATTCGGACGAGGCAAGCCTGATCCGCGTGACCCGTCGCCGGTATGAGCGGCGGACGCGCATCCCGACCGAACTGGTGGTAGAACTCTCCCGCACGACGGCGCTGGCCCGTCAGGCCTGGAGCGAGGCCAGGGAGAAGGACGATTTCGGCTTCTTTGAGCCGCACCTGAGCCGCGTGGTGGAACTGCGCATCCGGTGGGCGGAGTGCTTCGCGCCGTATGAGAACATCTATGACCCGTTGCTGGACTACTTCGAGCCGGGGCTGGATTACGCGCAGATCAGGGCGGTGTTTGACGGGCTGAAGCCCGAACTGATCGCGCTGGTGCGGGCGATCACGGAGAACCGGGATGCGGTGGATGCCTCGGTGCTCGATAAGCCCGTGCCGGAGGAGGCGCAGATCGCCTTCAGCCGGGACGTATCCGCCGCGCTGGGCTATGACTACAGGCGCGGACGGCTGGACCTCTCCGCCCACCCCTTCACGACGAGCTTCTCCCCGGACGATGTGCGCATCACGACGCGCATTGATCCCGGCAATCCCATCAAGGCGCTGATGAGCACCATCCACGAGACGGGGCACGGCCTGCACGGACAGAACATGAGTCCCTCGCTCTACCGTACCGGCCTGACGCAGGGGCCTTCGATGGTCGTCTCGGAGTCGCAATCGCGTTTCTACGAGAACGTGATCGGGCGCAGCCGCCCCTTCTGGCGGCACTTCTACCCGCGCCTGCAACGGGCCTTCGCCCCCCACTTCGACGGGGTGGAGATGGAGGCTTTCTATCGCGCCCTGAACAAATCCGAGCCGTCCCTCATCCGCACCGCCGCCGATGAGGTGACCTACGGTCTGCACATCATCCTGCGCTTCGAGCTGGAAAACGACCTGCTCAACGGGCGGGTGCGCGTCGCCGATCTGCCGGAGGTGTGGAACGCACGCATGGAGGAATATCTGGGCGTCGTCCCGCCGACGGATCGGGAGGGCGTGTTGCAGGATATTCACTGGTCACAGGGGTCGTTCGGGTACTTCCCCGATTACCTGCTGGGAAGCGTTTTCGCCGTGCAATTGTGGGAGCAGATGAAGAAGGACCTCCCCGGTGTGCTGTCTGAGATCGAGCGGGGGGAGTTCGGGAATGTGCTGGCCTGGCAGGTGGAACACATCCAGAAGCACGGGCGCAAGTTCACCCTGCCGGAGCTGGCGGAGCGGGCCACCGGCGGGCCACTCCGCCCGGAGCCGTACATGGACTATCTGCGGGAGAAGTACGGGGAGCTTTACGGGCTGTGAGTGCCCCGGCGGGCGTTGATCCGCCCTGAGCGCGAGGAACGGGTGTGCATCGTTTCCGTGAGCCGTTCAACGGGTTAAGCCATCTGGCAGGGACGCTGCCGCTGGCCGCTCCGGGATGCCCGGCCACCGGACACCTGAGATACGGAACTTCCGGCGGGGGAGGGGGATTCATCGGAATCTTCCGGGAATTCCCCTCCCGCTGTGATGATCTTCCATCCCCGATTGTGACGGCTGACACTTCACCCGTCCCGGCCTCTTTCCTATACTGAGACCATAGGCGTTTACGTCTCGCGGGAGCTTTCTCTACTCAAACTTCATTCGCCTGTTCGTAAAATCAGATACCGATCCGGCAGCGCCCCGTGCGAAGGGGCAGCTTTTCCCGTTTCCGATCCTTCTCTGAGCGGCTGTGTGGAAAGGAGGTGATGAGCGATTCTGTCGGCGTTGAGCCGGTTCTTTTCCCTTGAGAGGGCATCTGTTCTCAATGCACAGGCGGGCCTTCTCCGGCCCGCCGGGGAAAGGGGTACGCTGTATGAAAACAGTCTTTGTTCACCCGGAACGCTGTATCGGCTGCAAGCAGTGTGAGACGGCCTGTGCGGTTGCCCATTCGGAGAGCAAAAGCATCTTCTGGGCAGTCTTCGAATCCCCCCTACCCAGACCCCGAATCCACGTTGAACCGGGCCTCACGATGAACACGTCCTTCCCGAACAAGTGTCGGCATTGCAATCCGGCTCCCTGCATGGGGGCCTGCCCGACGGGCGCGATCTATCGGGCGGAGGATCACCCGGAGATCGTCCTGATCGACGCGAACAAGTGCATCGCCTGCGGCATGTGCGCGATGGTCTGCCCCTTCGACGTGATCACCTATCACGCCTCGGCGGAGGCCCCGCATAAACCGGCGGTGGCGATCAAGTGCGATCACTGCATCGAGCGCCAGCGGGCGGGCGAGATACCGGCCTGTGTGGAAGCCTGCAAGGCCGGAGCTCTTCAGTTCGGGGAGATCAACGAGCTTGTCAAGGCTGCCCGCACACGTTACTCAGAGCTTGTTTCTGTGGCCGTCAGCCAGGTAGCGACCGAGATCGAAACCCTGCCCTCCTCGGTCGAGGGCTGGCGAGGCTGGGGTACTGCCGTCGCTCATGTGAACGTCGGCGACGGGAAAGGAGCGTAAAACATGGCTGTGTTTGGAAGCAATGGCTACAAGCGGTACACCATCAACGCCGACACCGAGGCCATGCTGGAGATCGCTCGCCGCGAAGGGATAGAGACCGTCTGGGATCGGCTGGAGGCCCAGCAACCGCAGTGCGGTTTCTGCAGCCTGGGGACCAGTTGCCGCAACTGCGCGATGGGTCCCTGCCGGGTTGACCCCTTCGGAGAGGGGCCGCAGAAAGGCGTTTGCGGCGCGGATGCCGATATCATCGTGGCCCGCAACCTGGGCCGCACCATCGCCGCCGGTGCTTCCGCCCACTCCGATCACGGGCGTGACATTCTGGAGACGCTTCACCTTGTGGGTGAGGGGAAGTCAGATGTCTACACCATCGCCGATCCGGATAAGCTCAGGCGGCTGGCCGCCGAATACGGCATCGAGACCGAGGGGCGGAGCGATCAGGAGATCGCGAAGGATCTGGCCTGGGAGATGATGGAGGACTACGGGATGCGGCGGGAGAAGCTCCCCATGGCAGCCCGTGCCCCTGAAGCCCGTCAGAAAGTCTGGGAGGAGACGGGGGTCTACCCGCGCGGCATTGACCGCGAGAACGTCGAGATGCTCCACCGCACCCACATGGGCGTGGATAACGACTGGGTAAACATCCTCCTGCACGGCGTCCGAACCAGCCTGAGCGACGGCTGGGGCGGCTCGATGGTGGCGACCGAGCTTTCCGATGTCCTCTTTGGCGTCCCCACGCCGAAGATGTCCAGCATCAATCTTGGCGTGCTCAAAGCGGACGAGGTGAACATCATCCTGCACGGCCATAACCCGATGCTTTCGGAGGTGATCGTCGCGGCGGCGCAGGACCCGGAGCTGCTCGCTCTGGCGAAGGAGAAGGGCGCAAACGGCATCAACCTGGCCGGGCTGTGCTGCACCGGAAACGAAGTCCTGATGCGCAAGGGAATCCCCATGGCGGGCAATCACCTGATGCAGGAACTCTGCATTATGACCGGCGCAGTGGAGGTCATGATCGTGGATTATCAGTGCATCATGCCCTCCGTGACCGACACGGCCAAGTGCTACCACACCAAAGTGATCAGCACCTTTGATAAGGCCAAGTTCCCCGGCGCGGAGCATATCCGCTTTGATCCGGAGCGCGGGCTGGAGATCGGCAGGCAGATCGTGC